>CAYWRB010000690.1:1650-1867 GCA_964460025.1 uncultured Hungatella sp. | reverse complement strand
CATAGGTGGAAAATACCCCCGGATGAGAGGGGCCTGCTGCCCAGCTTGCATCCATATAGACTCTGGAGGTTCCCAAAAAGCCTATGGTTTTTCCTCCTGCCTCCAACGTTTTCAGTTCCTTGGCTCTGTCCAGATTCTCTCCGCCGCCTACATAGGCAATTCCCGCTTCCTCCAATGTCTGGCAGCTGTCCAAAAGGCCTTCCGTCCCAAAATCCAG
>CAYWRB010000690.1:0-1640 GCA_964460025.1 uncultured Hungatella sp. | reverse complement strand
GGTTACCATATCCGCCTCCATCTCCTGGAGGATGGACACCCTGTGGGGAGGCAGGCGGAAGGTAAACTGCTTATCCTCTGCCGCCGTTCCTCTGTCCGTAAAAGGAAATTCCTGATTTACCATAAAAATATCTGCCTGGCTGATTTCCTGCCGGATACCCTCATCCAAAACTCCCTGGATGCCTCCCGCCTGGTCATAGGCATTTAACACATAATTGGAAAAATACACATCTCCGGCAAATAGAAGGGTAATCTCTTGCTGCTGCGGCTGTGATTCTGCCGCTGTCTCCTGCTGTGTTCCCGAACCGTCCGGCAGCCCCTGCCGGGATTCTGATTCTGTTTTTGCCTCCTGCTGTGCCACTGCGTCTGCTTCCCCCTGCCCTGCCTGTGTATCCGTTTCCCCTTCCTGCAGGTTTTTAGATTCCCACAGATTCTCTGATTCCCACAGGCTCTCATCTGTTGATTTCGTCTCTTTCTCCCCGCCTTTTCTCTCTGGGGAAGCTGCCTGCCTCTGCCACACCATCCATCCGGCCAGGGAAGACAGCCCAAAGACGGCAATCATTAAAATTCCTGTCAGCCATGCCAGCCCCTTTCTTTTCCTCATGCCGCTCTCCTCCTTATTTCTCTCAGGTCATCCATTCATCATTATTAATTATAGCACCGTAACAGAGAAACAACAAGGTAGCAAAAAGGAGCCGCCCTCTGCAGCCCCCATCTAAACTTCCTGTTCTCATCCGTTCCCGCCAGCTAAATTTTCTTCTTATTACAGCGCCAGCACAATTCCGCCGTCCGATGCATACACAGTAGCAACCCCTGCTGTTTCCGTAATAACCATCTCTTTAAAGGGCGCCAGCTTAAAAAGCTCCTCCTTCACCTGCTTTGCCCTCTCCCCATTATTGCAGTGGGCTACTACCGGAATCCGGTTTTCAGGGTCCGGAACAGACTTCACCGCTATGGAACACATGCGGCTTAAGGCCTTGTTGATTCCCCTGGCCTGGTCCAGCTTAATGATTGTCCCCTGGTCTGCTCCCATCACAGGCTTAATATTCAGAGTCGTGGCAAAAAATGCCTGAAGTCCCGTAAGACGGCCGTTCTTGCGCAAGGCATCCAGAGTTTCCAACACGAAAAATGTCTGCATCCGGTTGGCCTTAAAATCCTCCGTCTGCTTCACCACCTCTTCAAAAGGCACTCCTTCCTTGCACAGCGCTTCAATAAAAAGGGCCTGACGCAGTTCTCCCGCAGAGGCAGACCAGGAATCAATCACCGCAATATTCTTACGGCCATACTCTTCCTCATACATCTGTTTTCCAAGCAAGGCGCTGTTGTAAGTACCACTTAATTTCCCGGACAACGTAATCACGTAAATGTCATCTGCATCACAGGCATATGCCTGTTTAAAGGTCTCCGGGGAAGGACACGCAGTCTTTGGACAATTGGGGCTGTTCTTCACCAGCTCCAAAAACCTTTTCTGGTCAAATGTCTCGTCATCTATTACCTGTACATCATCCACTTGGAGTGTTAAAGGTATCATCTGGAAATGGGAATCCTTCTTCATTTCCTCCGTCAAATCCAGACAGCTGTCACCGATAATCTTATAGCTCATGACTTTCCTCCATACTTCCTTATGTGCTCTGTCAAAGG
>CAYWRB010000689.1:0-1868 GCA_964460025.1 uncultured Hungatella sp. | reverse complement strand
AAAAAGGAGGTTTTCTATCGTGCGTATTTTGATTGCGGAAGATGAACTGGAGCTTGCAAAGGGCTTAAAGTTTCTGTTGGAAAAAAATATGTTTTCCGTGGATACGGTCTGTGACGGGGCCCAGGCCCTGGAACAGTTTGAGAATATAGATTATGATGTTATTGTCCTGGATATCATGATGCCGGAGGTTAACGGTCTGGAGGTGTTAAAGGCCATAAGAAAAGCCGGTTCCCATGTACCTGTCCTGATGCTGACGGCCAAGGCGGAAGTGGAGGACCGGGTAGCCGGACTGGAAGCCGGGGCGGACGATTATCTTCCAAAACCGTTTTCAACCAGAGAATTTATTGCCAGAGTGAAGGCTCTTTCCCGAAGGAACGGGGGATATGCGGAACTTCTGTTAACCTTTCATGATGTGAAATTGGACTGCAACCGCTATGAGCTGACCTGCGGTTCCAAGTCCGTCCGGTTAAACAACAAGGAATTTCAGCTGATGGAGCTGTTTATGAGGCATCCCCATTTTGTATTTTCCACCAGCCATCTGATGGACAAGATCTGGGATCAGGACTCATCGGCAGATATGAGTGTGGTGTGGACCTATGTGGGATTTATCCGGAAAAAATTAAAGCAGACAGGCGCCAAGGTTGAGATCCGGACAGCCAGAGGAGCCGGTTATTCGCTGGAGGAGATTTCATGCTGAAAAAAATAAGACGTCGGTTCATCCTGGCTGCCATGGCTGCTTTCGGAACGGTCATGCTGGTTATCGTGGCAGGGATCAATGGGGCAAATTATATACAGACTACGTCCATGCAGGATCATCTGGCTGCGGACCTTTTACTGTATGGGCCCCGGGCCTTTAATCCTCCCAGAGAAGGCGGACCTCCGAAACGGGATCGGCCGGGCAGAGGGCCGGAAGCGGAATTTATCACCCGTTTTTTCACTGTGCAGGTAAATCCGGAAGGAAATGTGACGGAAATATCCAGGGATCATATCTCCTCTATTGATGATGAGACGGCTGAGGTATACGCGGATGCGGTTCTTCAAAAGAAGAGAGAAAAAGGGTATTACCGTGATTATCGGTATCTTGTGCACAGAGATGAGGCCGGTACGACTATCCTTTTTCTCAATGCATCCGTGCATTTAGACTTTATGGCCTCCCTGCTCCTTGTGTCTTCGGCCATCGGGCTGGCAAGCCTTTTCCTGGTGTTTTGTCTGGTGGTGTTCTTCTCCCGGTATGCCATCCGGCCCTATGCCAGAAACATGGAGCGGCAGAAACGGTTTATCACCGATGCCGGTCATGAGCTTAAGACTCCCATCACCTCCATTGCAACCAGCGCGGATATTGCGGCTATGGAATATGAGGGGGATGAATGGATCGCCAACATCCAAAAACAGACCGAGCGGCTGGCACGTCTTGTAGGCGATCTGGTGGCCCTTTCCAGGCTGGATGAGGAGATGCCCTTCCCGGAAAAATCCAGGTTTTCCCTAAGCGACGCCGCATGGGAGGCGGCAGAACCATTTGCCGTTCTTGCCAAAGCAAATGGAAAACGGTATTCTCAGACCATTGAGGAGTCTATAGATTTCTATGGAGACCGAGGCTCCATCCAGAAGATTATCTCCATTCTTCTTGACAATGCGGTAAAGTATTCGGACGAAGGCGGCCAGATACGACTGGATGTCTATCGCCGGCACGGAAAAGCCCGTATTGAGGTGTTCAACACCTGCAATCTGGCAGATACCTCGGACCTTAACCGGCTTTTTGACCGCTTCTACCGCATGGATGAATCCAGGTCCGTCCACTCCGGCGGTACGGGAATCGGCCTGTCCATGGCTTTGGCTATCGCAGAGACCCATGGCGGGAAAATCACGGT
>CAYWRB010000688.1:0-1873 GCA_964460025.1 uncultured Hungatella sp. | reverse complement strand
ATTTTTGGGGTTAAATTTATCCATAATTTCAAAGCCATCCACTGCGATACATTCTGCAATCTCATAGAACATCCACTGTAAAGACAATAAATTCATAAAGGAAGAATACACATCGTTTCTGCCTGCCGCCTCGGCCATTTTGTTTTTCCAGTTAGAATACATTTCCTCATACGTTCCACGCAGGTTTTCTACAGAAGGAGGTTCCTTTTTCTTCGGAACCTGCAGATACCCGTCTGTCAAAACGAAAATTTCCGTCAGTTCTGCCCGTATCTCTTCCACTGTCTCTGCCTGAATGACGGCAAGAATCCTGGTTTCAGGATCAAAAGGAAGTCCAAGCTGTTTCAGCTCATCCAAAGCCCTTTTTGTTCCTTTTCTGAAATACTGACCGTTATATAACATGACAGCATCTTCTATAAACTCAATAGCCGCTCCAGCGCAGCTTCTGGCTTTTGATAAAGATTGTGCGAGATATACCTCCGCAAGCATCTTTTTTGCATCACTGTACGCCTGATCCGCCTTCTCATATCGTTTATCCGATGCAAGCAGTTCTGCCGCCTTTCTTCTAATCTCATCCAGCCTTTTCAATGCGCTTTTATCTTTGCAATAGACAATCATCGAGTCGAACAGCCTGGATAAATGTGCGTGGCAACACTGCGCATCATTTTCAAGCATATCCCAGCTGGTACAGTAAAGGTCATATCCTATATCAACATCATCTATAATAAAACCATCGGCCAGGACCTGTCCGTTTTCGTCATTAATCAAAATCATCAAATCAAGATCGGATTTTCCGTACTCATCTCCGGTAGCGACCGAACCATACACACCGATCAGGGCCAGAGAATCAGGGCACAAAGCATCCGCCTTTTTTATGACAGCGTCTATCATTGTTTCATTCCTATCATTCATTCCATATCCTCCCGATACAAATCCCGATTCCAATTCTTCACTTTTTCTGCTTTAACTTTCTCCAAAGGAACAGCTTTATAATAACGGCTATTATCAAAGGAACAATCGTAAATATGCCATAATACAAAATGCCTGTGTACCATGGCGCCGATTGCATATCATATAACCCAGGACGTGTCCTGTAATCCAGACATACATAGATTACATGCCCTGCAAAAGCTCCAAGCAATGAACTGATCAGTATATTCAAAATTCCGTTCAGCTTCTTTAACATAGAACAAGCCCCCATACCCTGATTTCTCTAAATTCCTTTGATTCAATGCATCGGTGAAACTTTCCATTACGAAGGCTCCTTGCTTTATTCATCAATCTCGATCATTCGTTTATATACACCCGAAGATTTTTCATCAATCATAATTGCGCCCACACATTTTTTATAAAAGCTGACGGCAGAGTTTGTGGGCCATCCGATAATGGCATACGCATAGCCAAGTTCCCGCATGGATTCCAGAGCCTTAAGCAGCAAGGCTCTTCCTACACCCTTTTTTCTTTCACTTTCCAACACAGCCATAGGGCCGAAAAAATTTCTGGCTGTCGCCTCATAACATGCAAAACCGATAAGTTCCTTTTCTCTGGTCGCAATATAACAGGTGACAGGGTTATTATAAAAAGCGGCCTGTACTTCATCTGAATAATCATCTTTTGCACATGTCCTGGCGAAAGCGATAATCCTGCTCCTGTCAGGCGCCAATGCTTTTTTGATTCTGATGCCACTTTTCAATAAACTTTCTTCTATATCATGTGAATGGGGTATATTGTATAGTTTAACAAGCATATCCGCCATATGATTACCTCCCAGGATACCGGTTGTAATTTGTGTTTCCCAGAAAACGGAGGTAATCAGCCAGCCTTATGAAAGAATACTGTCTGCTCTTTCATGGATATTTTTCCGACCTGCCAGCCA
>CAYWRB010000687.1:0-1878 GCA_964460025.1 uncultured Hungatella sp. | reverse complement strand
TGTGAATTGTCAAGAATTTTTTAAAATTTCCTCCAATTATTTCCTGTTGTTTCCTGTTGTCAGAGCGTGTTTGAAAATTGCTTTCCGTCAGATGTGCTTTCCGCTTTGTGGGAATGAATTTTCAAACACGCCAGTGCTCCATCCCTTACCTCTGTCCCTTATCATAAGGCACTCCTGAAGCCCGAGGTGCCTGGGAATTCTTGGACGTGAACATCAAAACCACCATGGTAGCAATATAAGGTATCATCTTATATAGATAACTGGGAATCCCCAGTCCTGCCAGAAACGGAATCCCGGAATAGGCCGCCGCAATGGTCTTCATCAGCCCGAAAAACAGGGAAGCCCCCAGAATCTTCATAGGTTTCCACTGCCCGAAAATCAACACGGCAATGGCAAGGAAACCATATCCGGCCACATCCGCATTAAAATTGGTGGAGGTAGGAACCACAAATACCAGTCCGCCTAATCCTCCTAAAGCGCCTGAGATAACTACCCCGGCATACTGCATCCGGTACACATTGATACCAGCCGCATCAGCCGCCTGAGGATGCTCCCCGCAAGCCCGAAGCCTCAAGCCAAATCTGGTCTTATAGAGCACCAGGGTAGACAACAGAAGAATCCCGATACCGATATATGTGGTGATATAGGTATTCTGGAAAAATAAAGGCCCCAGAACCGGAATCTTCCCCAGCACCGGAACCGACTGGATCCGGAACGTATTGTTAAACTGTATCTGCTGAACCCCCTGAATCACCCGTGCCACAAAAATTGCAAAAGCCGGCGCAAACATGTTCAATGCCGTACCGCTGATGGTCTGATCCGCCTTCATATTAATGGCTGCATATGCATGGGTTAAAGAGAATACGGCCCCGGTAACCATGGAAAGCACAATGGCGATCAGCAGCTGAAGCTGCCCCGACATTTTCCCTCCTGTCAGATTTAAAAACAAAATACTGACACAGAATGTGATGCTGGGTCTTAATGGCAGAAGACATATGCGAAACTTGAATATTCTTGTATGCGGAGGATCAGGCGCAGGAAAGACGAGGTTTTACTGTAAGCCCAATATCATGCAGGCGAATACTTCTTTTGTTGTCCTTGATCCGAAGGGAGAAATCGTTCGCGATGTAGGGTGGCTATTAAAGAAGAAAGGTTACGAAGTCAAAGTGCTCGATCTTATCAATATGGAGAAAAGTCACTGCTATAACCCGTTTGTATATTTAAAAGATGATAACGATGTACAGAGACTGGTAACGAATCTGTTCAAAAGTACAACTCCGAAAGGCAGTCAGACGCAGGATCCGTTTTGGGATACAGCCGCCTCCATGCTGCTTTCCGCACTCATTTTTTATCTGAAGTATGAGGCACCGGAAGATGAACAGAATTTTCCCATGGTCATGGAAATGCTCCGGGCAGGAGATGTCAGTGAGGAGGACGAAAGTTACTACAGTCCGCTCGACAGTCTGTTCTTTGATCTGGAAGCAAAAGAACCGGATCATATCGCGGTGAAGTACTATAAGAATTATCATTCGGGGAGTGCGAAAACTTTGAAATCCATCCAGATCACCCTCGCGGCGCGGCTTGAAAAGTTCAACCTGGAAAGTGTGGCGGCACTTACCGTTACCGACGAAATGGAGCTTGCTCCTATGGGCGAGAAAAAAATAGCGCTGTTTGCTCTCATTCCCGACAATGATACGAGTTTTAACTTTCTCGTGAGTATCCTCTATACACAGATATTCCAGCAGCTTTTCTGGGTTGCAGATCATAAGTATAGAGGCGCACTTCCAATGCATGTGCATTTTGTTATGGATGAGTTTGCAAATGGTGTGACACGTTCTGCGGTCAAAACGGTAGGAATAACCGACAAAGCCGTAGCCT
>CAYWRB010000686.1:0-1881 GCA_964460025.1 uncultured Hungatella sp. | reverse complement strand
CGCTGTACAAAAGATTATGGGCCTGTGTGTCAGTGTACCCCAGCTTTTCCATAAGGGCGTCTTTTACCTGACTGGTTAACTCATCGGTAAAGTAGCTGTATGGGGTGGAAGCTTCTTTGGATGTGGAATCTACATTCTGAATCCGGTCATAGACATTATCCGCCAGAGCTTCTTCCTGTTCCTCCTTGGTAATATAACCCTGATCATACATGTACTGCAGAATGATCTCTCGCTTTTCCGCGTTGCGTTCCCTGCCGGATATGGGGTTTAATCTGGTTGGACTCTGGGTGATTCCGGCGATAACCGCACATTCGGACAAGGTTAAATCGGAAACATCCTTGTCAAAATAACGTCTTGCGGCAACTTTTACGCCCAGTGTGTTGTTGCCTAAGTTAATGGTGTTTAAATAGTTGGTAAGGACCAATTCCTTGTCCATGGTTTTACTTAGCTGTACGGCTAAGTATTGTTCCTGAAATTTACGTTCCAGCTTTTCTCCAAAGCTTTTCTCGGCACCGCCGGAAAATACGTTGTTCTTGATCAGCTGCTGGGTAAGGGTGCTTCCGCCTCCTGCGGAAGAATCTCCGGTCAGTATTCCCTTGGCGGCCCGGAGGATCGAACGGAGGTCAATTCCGTTGTGAGTCCAGAAGCGGGCGTCCTCAATGGCGACAAATGCGTCAATTAAATCCTGGGGAAGTTCTTCATATGTGACAGGGTCCCTGTTGGAACCGGCGGTTACCAGGGTGTCTGTCAGATTGCCTGCGCTGTCATATACCGTTGTGGCAAAGCCTTGAGGAACAATGGTTTCTATGTTGATCTCAGGGGCACTGTCAATGATCCCTTTTATCATACCGAATCCTGCGCTGATTCCGGTAGCTGCGCAGACAACAGCCAGAAGGAGCATGGTTTTGAAGAAGCCAAAGAAGATCATGCTGGTGTATTTGCGGGTTTTGGATGAAGCGTTTTTAAGCTTCTTGTCTAATGCATTTTTTCCGTAATTCATGGGTTTCCTCCTTCATCGGTATATTATAGCAAAAAGTTTGTGACAATTCAATAGATGGGGGAAATCGTAAGGTCCACATTTGGGGGTGTGTAAGGTCCGCATCGGAGTGATTATGGACTACTTCAGGCACGCTCGCGCTTGATTTTTCACGTAGCAGTACTAAGGCCGTAAAAGACACGGCCTAAGTACTGACGTGAAAAGACAGCCTTCATACGTTCCATAATAACTCCGAAGCTGCTTTACTGGCTGGCATAGGTGGAGACGCTTAGCGAAGGAGGAATAAAAAGAGGAGCTTCCGGTACAATGTCATTCGGTTATCATTTGGCTATTCGAGATAACGTAGCCCGGGGAGAATAATATCACTCCCTCTCCGGGCGGACCTTACACGATTTCATCAAACTAAAACTCTTAACTAAATGATATTGGCTTCCAGTAAGGAAAGTATGTTTGTGGTGAAAGGTTGTAAGAGGACAGTTTTTCAGATAAGATTTGACACTACTTGCTTGCGTTTGGGGGGATTGTATATTATTATAAACCCAAAAGAGCCAGGTTATTCTGGCGGGAATATAAAGGATATTTGGAGAGGGAATATGGTTGAGAGATATAAGATTTTGTGGGAAGGCGGAACGGGGGAGATTGTGGAGAAGAAATCCCGGTTTATCGCGGATACGAAGCCGGTGGAGTCGGAGGAGGAGGCTTTGGAGTTTATTGAGAGTGTGAGGAAGAAGTACTGGGATGCAAGGCATCATTGTTTTGCGTATTGTGTGGGGGACAGGAATCAGGTGCTAAGGTGCAGTGATGATGGGGAGCCCAGCCAGACGGCAGGCAGGCCTATGCTGGACGTTCTGCTGGGGGAGGAAGTCCATAATGTGTGCGTGGTG
>CAYWRB010000685.1:0-1881 GCA_964460025.1 uncultured Hungatella sp. | reverse complement strand
ACTTCATCTTTCAGAACCTGCATTTCGTCTTTCAGAACTTGCACATCGTCTTTCAGGACTTGTACGTCGTCTTTCACCTCCCGTACATCCTCTTTTAGGGTATGTACGTCCTCTTTTACGACATGAACCTCATCTTTTAGCATTTGTACATCGCATTTCATCGTCTTTGAGTCGTCTTTCAACTCCTGTAAATCTTCCTTCATTGGCTGAAGCAAATCAGCAATCGCCATCAGGTCTTCCTTTGTCAGGGACACGGCATCACACTCCTTTTTTAAGATGATAGATTTATCTCTTACAAAAATAAGTATAGCATATGCAGAAGAAAAAGTCTATTTAAATGACCGTTGAGTTTCAAAAAAATTTCGATTCAGTCATGAAAATGAGTGGTAAGCAATCGATGCTTGAAATTGTTCCGTTATTTTTGTTCCGCACAGGAACCCATTCAGATTTATTTTAAGTTTTGATACGGAATCTTTAAAGATAAACAAAGCCGGGCAATTTGAGCGAAAACAGCTCCATTTCCCGGCTTATGTTTTATGGATTATTGAAATAATTTTGCCGCCCCTGCCATCCGCTCTATCACATGTACTCCGAAGGGACAGCGGGCCTCGCAGCCGCTGCATTGAACACAATCATCCCCGTGGGCTGACAGGTCCTTATAATGGGCACGGACGGTAGGAGGAACCGTATCCTGCATCTGTGCCAGGTCATACAGCTTATTTACCATAGCGATATCAATTCCGGCAGGGCAGGGAGCACAGTGGCCGCAGTAGGTACACTGTCCGGAATAAGCGTGGCGCGGTGCATGGGCCAGGACTGTAGCATAATCCTTTTCTTCCTCGGAGGCCGTCTCATAAGCCACCGCCGCCGCCACATGTTCCGGTGTGTCATAACCCACTAAAACGCTGGCTACCGCCGGGCGGGTCAAGGCATAATGCAGACACTGAACAGGGGTAAGGGCCACGCCGAAGGGAGAGGTTTTCGGGGTAAACAGCCTTCCGCCGGCATACCCCTTCATGACCGTAATCCCCACGCCCTGCTGTTCGCAGATTCGGTATAATTCTTCGCGCTCCGGTGCAATCCCGCCGATCTGTTCCTCATATTCGTCCTTAAAATAATCATCAATATTTTCGCTGGCAGGAAGCATGTCAAAGGCCGGATTGACAGAGAAAAGAATCATTTCCACCACACCGCTTAATGCCGCCAGTTTTGCCACGTCCGGATTGTGGGTGCTCATGCCGATGTGACGGATTGTGCCCTTTTCTTTCAAGGATTTCACATACTCGATAAATTCTCCCTCCATAATCCTGGCAAACTCTGCGGTCTCATCCACAAAATGAATCATCCCCAAGTCTATGTAATCCGTACGCATCCGCGTCAGAAGATCCTGAAACGCGATCTCGACCTTATCCAAATCCCTTGTGCGGACATACTGCCCATTCTGCCAGGTGGAGCCGATATGTCCCTGAATGATCCATTTGTCCCTCTGCCCCTCCAGGGCGGCTCCGATATTGGAGCGCACGTTAGGTTCTGACATCCAGCAGTCTAAAATATTGATTCCTGCCTCTGCACAGCAGTCAATCACCTGTTTCACTTCCTCCGTGTTGTGACGCTCCAGCCATTCCCCGCCCAGACCGATTTCGCTTACCATTAATCCGGTTTTTCCAAGTTCTCTGTATTTCATAGCCTACTCCTTTCTCCAAGCAGTTTGGAAGTTTTCTAATTTGTATTATACACAAACAACCGGAAAGGTTCAACCGTATCCTAGGATATCCACTGGCAATGTCATCTTGTCAATGTTAGGCCATCTGAGATAACGTAGCCCAGAGAGGGAGTTGTATTGCTTTCTCCAGGGTACTTGAAGACCATCGGTACTTAGGC
>CAYWRB010000684.1:0-1884 GCA_964460025.1 uncultured Hungatella sp. | reverse complement strand
TAATTACATGGTGAGACGGGCCGATGGTTCGTCTTTTTCCATTGGAAAGGATTTTGTGGGAGACATCCCTAAAGATGTCGCAGGCAGCAATCTGGTACAACGGGCTATCCGCGGCGGAGGAATTGTGGCTCCGGGTGGAAAGAAAGACAGGCAACTGGAACAGGCGGATGTATCAGGCAAGAAAAAGGCGGCTAAGAATGACAAACGGCCGGATGCGGACCAGGGAGAGACAAATCAGCCGGATTTGGAGAAGGATAACCAGGAAGGAAGCGGTGTATGTGGTTCGGAAACAGTATAAATCCGATGGCGCCATATTTTGATTCAGCCAGAGAGGCCGCGTCCAATTTCCCACGGTTTGGAGAACAGGGAAGCTACACCAGGGAGATATTCTTGGAAGACTTTCCCCAATTTACAAAGACCTCTTCTTTGGAAGAAGAAGGAAAGGAGCAGGTAACAGTCTGCCTGGTTCCGGAGAAAATGCTTCATACATTTATCAGTCAGGCCAATGACAGTATCCTTCCTTCTCGCTGGGGGAGCATGTGGCAGTATGCGGCCGGGCTTTATGTTGCACATTTTGCGGCGTTATATCTGAAAACCTATTCCACAGGATCGGATAACGCCGCACAGGCAGCTGGAAGAGCAGACCAGACCGGGGTTGTTAAGTCGGCTTCTATGGGGGATACCTCCATCAGCTATGACAACAGCGCCGTTACGGCTGGGAGTGAAAAGTGGGGATCTTGGAATGCCACCCAATACGGTTCTCAGCTTACTACTATGGCCAGGATGGTAGGAATGGGAGGTATGATTGTCATATGATTTTTGATAATCCGATTTTTAGTAATTGGTATACCGATACGGCAGATATCTACCGCGTGGTGGCAGTTAAAAAAGGGAATATAACCGGCCAGGAGAGGAAGAAGATTAATATAAATCCTATCCCTTGCCGGATATACAGCCGGCCGAAAGACGGACCATTCATGAAAAATACTGCAGCCAGAGAGCAGTCTTCAGAAAAAATGGCTTGTGACTTATCTGTAGATATTCGGGCAGGGGATGAATTGATGATTGTTCGTGGTGGCAGCTTGGGGTATAACAATGAACCGGAACGGTTTTTGGCCGGGAATCCGGTATCTTATTATGATCCTGTAGGGGGCACCCTTACTGGGTTACAACATAAAGAAGTCGGCCTGCTGGCAGAAAATATTATTAAGTGATTGAGGCGGAGGTGAGGCTGTGTCAAGCTTTGGAAGCCAGATGCGCAAGCGGCTGGAGGAATTGCGAAAGGCAGGAGAAAACGTGCCGCAGATTATGACTGAGGTGGCTGAGGGAGCAACCATCGAAGCGGTACGTGTAGCAACGGAAAATACGCCTCCCAATGGAGGAGCAGAAATAGCAGGAACCAACACAAGAAGCGGAGAAATGGCACAGCACTGGGCGACAGACAGTATTACAAGTCCGATGCATTCCGGCAGCAGCGTAGAAACCGTTCTTGCCAATAATCTTCAGTACAGCAGTTATGTAAATGACGGCCATCGTATGGATAAGCATTTTGTTCCAGGACTGATTGTGAACGGCCAGCTTCTGGAGAAGAGCCCTGATAATACAGGAGGAATTGTGGTAGGGACCAAGACAACCTACGTTGAAGGAAAATATATGAAGCAGAGAGCCATTGGAAGATATAAGACTGTTATCCGGAAGGAACTGGAAAAGCGTGTGGAGGAGGCATTCAAGTGATTTTTACGCTGGAAAACATGATTAACAGCCTGGCAGCCGTACTGAATAAGAAGTATCCGGAATATCCGGTATATGACAGTCCAAACCAGCAGGGGACAGATTTCCCATGCTTTTTTATATATTAGGAAATTCCGATTTTTTGAGGAACAA
>CAYWRB010000683.1:0-1884 GCA_964460025.1 uncultured Hungatella sp. | reverse complement strand
GGAAAGCAGATTTGCAAACAAACGCAGGGATATGGATATGGGATTCGCCACTTCTCCAATTAAGTTAATCGGAAACAAAATGGGAATCGGCTGGAACAAACTGGTAACGTGTCCAAAACCCCTGTTTTTGATGCCCTGATAGTTTACGATGAAGAAGGTAAACATACCCAGCAAAAACGTAACGCCAAAATCTGCTGTCGGAGCCCTCAAGCCAAAGAGGCCGCTGAGGTTGCAGAACAGAATGAATAAAAATATTGTTCCGATGTAGTTGACAAAGCGTTTCGCATTGCCCCCCAGAATTCCCTGAGCCATATTCTGAAGCATTTCCATACCATATTCCAATGCACATTGGAATGTACCCGGTGTGTCGCTTTCACTGACATTCTTTAACTTTCTGCTGGCTATAAATCCAATCAAAAGCAATGTTGCCGTAAGAATCCATGCTCCGATGGTCGTAGTGGTAATCCACAACTCCTGCCCGAATGCATGATACTTCAGCACACCATGAATCATAAAATCAGGTTCCTGAAGGCTCATCGGAATTTTCATCATTCCCATACACCATCCTCCTTTCTTCCATGATATTCTCCTCCCCTGTAAACTTACGGGGAAAAGCTTTGTGTACAAACGGCTGGAGAAGGGCGCCAGCCTTGAGGCCCAATGCCCCAATAATCATTGCTACGGCATCGATCTGCGGACGGCTTCCCAGAAAAAACAGGGCGATTATAAAAATCACTCTGCGTATCATGGACTGGACCACTGTGGTTTTGTTGGCATAACTTTCATCCATGCTGGCTGCGGCCCGCTCCGTAATATGGGCCATATGAATCAGCATAAACACGTCTGCCAGAAATCCGCAGAAAAGTCCCAGAAGCACCGGCAGCAAAGAAAATCCCATGCGCTCCAAGCCGCCATGAAATACTGCCGCCAAAATCCCCAAAATCAATGTGTAGAGAAACATTCCGATGGACATCTCCAGAACCAGATGTCTTGTACTGTCCGTCATTCTCGTTCCTCCCTGCTTGTCTCGGCATCCATACTCTTCCCTTGCGTTCGGATACGGCTCTCGGTCTTTGGCTTTGACACCGACGGAAGCGGACTTTCCAGCGCCTTTTTAATGCCTTCCATCCGTTCCTGTTCAGCCTCTTTGGCATCCTGCTCAATCAGCCGCTTTGCCATCAGATATGCCCCGCGGCCCCCTCCCAGGATTCCCAGAAGCAGCAGTATCAAAAGACTCTTCGTTCCATAGTGGGAATCAATATAGCTGCCTGCAAAAATGCAGAACAATACAGGAGTCAGTACACATAGTCCTAATTGTGTCACCATTGCCAAGCTGCGATATACAGACTTTTTGTATTTCATTCCCATACCTCATTCTACATGATTGCTAAAATACTCCCATGTTATTATAACCATTCTTTTCTATTTTGTCCATGGTTTATGAAAAAATTCCCGGTTTACCTTTATCGCTTACTGTTTATAATATTGTAAAAATAAAAAAAGACTGATATTTCCTGTAAAATCAAGAAATTTTCAGCCTATAAATAGAGCGCGAGACGGGACTCGAACCCGCGGCCTCGACCTTGGCAAGGTCGCGCTCCACCAACTGAGCCACTCGCGCATATTCTCTACTTATTTAACGAAATTCATTCTATCATACCTTCCGTATAAAATCAAGACCTTTTTCTGAATTTCTGACTCCTCGCTGATTTCTGGGTAACCGTTCAGATAACCCTCAAACTGTTGTAATTCCTGTCATTTTACCTTTTACAAGATCATATATCACATCCATCAGGAACAGCAGCAAACTGCCTGCTGCTGTTCCCTAAATGCAAACTCAAGCCTTCTGATCTTTTGCTACACTTCAACCACTTTTCCGCTGCG
>CAYWRB010000682.1:0-1885 GCA_964460025.1 uncultured Hungatella sp. | reverse complement strand
CAGTGTGCGATGATGCCCATGGGAACCTGGTTCATCGCCACCATGATGCAGTCCCAGGAAGAGGGAGAGACTGATTTTAATTGGGGGATTGCAACAATTCCGCATTCCGAAGACACAGAGGCAGGTTATACCGTAGGAGCTTTGACGCCGATTGCAATCAGCGCTTATACGGATCAGGCAGATCTGGCATGGGATTTTGTAAAATATGCATCCTCTGAGGAAGCGGCGGAAATCCTGGCAAAACAGGGCGTGTTTACGGGTATTCCTTCGGATACCGCTCTCCAGACCATTGCATCCGCCGAACGTTTCCCAGAGGGGGAGAGCAATATTGAGGCACTTAGCTATACCCATTATTCTTTTGACCGTCCATTGGATCCTCAGATTGAAGAGATACGTACCGTATTGAATGAAACCCATGAGATGATCATGATTCATTCGTATGGTGTGGATGAAGGAATTGAAGAGCTGACAGAGAGAGTTGCGGAGATTAAGGGCTGGTAAAACAGCCCTTATCCATGGAGGAGGTTCATATGAGCAATGGAAAAACAAGTTTTCTGACTTCCGGACAGAGAAGAAAGATTCGGAACAACATGACAGGGTATGCCTTTATCCTTCCCAATTTAATCGGTTATACCATATTTGTATTTATACCGGTTATCTTTTCTTTCATATTGAGTGTCATGAGCTGGGACGGATCCAAGAGGCCGATGGAGTTTGTAGGACTTGCAAATTTCGCAGAAATTTTTGGAGACAGAGTGTTCAGAGGAACATTGGTACATACGGTCAGCTATGCGTTGATGACTGTGATCCCCACCCTGATATTAGCCCTTTTGCTTGCTGTGCTTTTAAACAATAAACTAAAAGGGGTGGCAATCTTTCGAACTGCCTTTTATTTTCCATATATAGCATCCATCGTCGCCGTAGGCGCGGTATGGAATATGCTGTTTCAGCCGGACTTTGGACCTGTGAATGAAATCCTTAAATTTATCGGCATCAAAGATCCGCCCAGATGGGTAGTGGATAAAGACTGGGCTATGGTAGCAGTCTCCATTGTCAGCGTATGGAAATATATGGGTTACTATATGATTGTGTATCTGGCAGCATTGCAGGGAATATCCGGTTCTCTGTATGAGGCGGCCAGTATCGATGGAGCGAACGGCTGGCAGAAGCTGTTGTACATTACAATACCCATGTTGACGCCTACCACATTTTTTGTGATGATTATGCTGACCATTCAGTGTTTTAAAGTATTTGACCTGGTATATGTGATGACAGGAGGAGGTCCTGGAAACGCCACCAAAACACTGGTTAATTATATTTATGAAAAAGCGTTTACCAGTTGGGAATTTGGTCCTGCCAGTGCCGGTGCAATTGTTCTGTTTGCAATTGTTTTAGTTATCACATTGTTCCAGTTCAGCAGAGAAAAGAAATGGTCCAAGGACTTATAGGAGGGATTGGGATGAATTCAAAGAGAAAAGTAACAAAAATAATCCTGTATGTTCTTTTGATTTGTCTGTCGGCGGCTATGCTGGTTCCGTTTTATTGGATGGTGATCTCATCTCTGAAGTTAAATAAAGATGTGTTTTCCGTACCGATGAGATGGTGGCCGGAAACCATGCACCCGGAAAATTACAAGGTGATATGGGAAAAGCTTCCGCTGGTTACATTTTTTAAAAACACTGCCAAATTGACATTGATTACCACCACTGTCCAGCTGTGCACAAGCTGTTTTGCCGCATATGGGTTTACAAAATGTAAGTTTGTGGGAAGGGACCTTATTTTTCTTATGTATGTTACGACCATAGCAGTTCCGTGGCAGGTATATATGGTTCCGCAGTTTATTCTTGTCTCCAAGATGGGACTGAATGATACACATATCGGTTTG
>CAYWRB010000681.1:0-1886 GCA_964460025.1 uncultured Hungatella sp. | reverse complement strand
CATACTTTAACGGCACATGCCTGACCTTCCCGTCCGTCCCCTTCGTGGCGTAGGTCGCCAGAAACGCAAAAGGAAACTCCTCATCCTTATTCTCCACCAGATGGAAAAACACTCGCTCCGGCACCTTAAGCTTCTGATTCTTTTCCGTAAAGTACATCTCTACCGTGCCGTCATAGGCAGCGATCTCTTCGGCAAATATCCCGTTAAGCCTCGAAAATACATCCTTAAGCCATCCCTTTGTTACATGCTCCGCGCCGATCACAAAAGGAACCGCCGCCAACAGCTCCTCGGACACCTCGTCGCTTAACGCGACCTTCGCATTCTCCCTGGCAAGCTCAAGCTCCGGCAGATCCGTAAGCTGCGCGAAAAAACGCTCCGACACCTGATATAAGAATCCCGCCGAAGCCGTCGCGTCTTCCGCTCTCCCCTCCAGCCCGAGCCGGTAAAGGGCACGGTAAGCCGCTTCCCCGGTCCAGCTTTTAAGCTCCTCCTCCCGGTCCTTTGTCATCTCCGCCATGGAAATGTCCGGCCGGAAGCCTTCGGGGGTGAAGAGGAAGCATAAGCCTTTCTTTTGTTTATCTTTTTCTGCCATGTTCTACCCTTCTCCTGTTTTCCAAAGACCATTATGTGTCCAAAGCCACATACTCCTGCAACTGCGGATACTCTGCGGCATGTTCACGCACATAACATCTTTTAAATGCTGCGAATGCGGATTCTCTTCTCAGCAGGCTGCAAGTCGTCCGCATCGCTATCTTTGACTCTGGATTCTTATGTATTTTCTCAAGTTGTTTATATAAAAGGTTCATTTCCTTCTGAAGCAATCTTAACCGTTCATCACTTGTGTAAGTTCTCATGCCCGTATTTTTCAACGAAAACGTTTCCGTGATAAGTCCGGCAGTCCTCTTTTGCAGATCATCGTCCTTATCTCTGACATTAACTGCCACATTGTCATTCTCCAGTTTAAACTTCAGATATTCTTCTGGGTCTTGCCTGCAGCAGTCCATAATTCCTTCATCATACTTACCATTATTTTTAACACTGTTACAATGGCTGCATGACCAGAACAGATTCTCCCAGTCATATTTTCTCTCCGGGTACTTTCCATTTTTATGCGGCAGCAAATGCTCTACATTGGGGTCCTGCAAGTCCTTCATCTCGCAAATATAGCATTTATTGTGAAAATCTTCTTTTAACCGCCTGATCACATCCGGTTTATCGTATCTTCCAGCCGCTTTCTCCGCCTCCGCTGCCAAAGATTCAGGAGCCGGAAAAGAACGCTTCACTTTAACCATCTATATCCTCCCGATTCATAAAATCCAGCTTTAATCTCTGGTACTCTGTCGCTATCCCGATGGCAAGATAGTCCGGTATCTCATCCAGATACAGCTCCAGCTCAGCGATTTCCTCTATCTCATCATCGGAAAGATTCTCCTTTTTCACAAGATCTTTATATCGTTCAAACTTCTCAATTAAAGTATTTGACAGCTTATCCGCGCCAAAATAGCCTTCAACAATGCCGTCATACGGCACATCGTCCAGACCATCTTCTACCAACAGCCTGTTCTCCAGATCATAAATCACTACATCCCGCAGACTATTCAGTATAAAAGGTGAATGTGTCGTCACTACAAATTGGATATTCGGAAATATAGTCGTCAACAGAGGCATAATATTTTTCTGCAGCTCCAGATGAAGGTGTGTTTCAATCTCATCAATCAACACAATTCCCGGCAGATTAAAGTCGAATGAACGTTTCGTCTGATTCTGCATACGCATGATAATATCCAGCACAATGTCCAGCACTGCTTGGTATCCGCTGGACAGCGTATTGAAGTCAAAAGGCTCTTTTCCCTGCTGAATGATGCGGAACTCATATGTGTCCTCAT
>CAYWRB010000680.1:0-1886 GCA_964460025.1 uncultured Hungatella sp. | reverse complement strand
GCAGTTATATTTTGTGTGCCCATGGGAAAGAAATTCTGTATGGAAATGCATACCGAATTGCGGATGGAAATTTTGTTATGGTGTGCCGGGATGGGGAATGGACAGAGCTTTAGTGTAGGCCAGACTTTGATTTTTGATAAATAGCAGGAGAAAATAATACAGGGAAAAGCACCATTGGAAAAATGCTTTTTTGTATATTTCATGCATTTTACAGAATCGAAGAACAAATCAGAGAAGAAAGGAACTTTTAAAGAAGCGTCCCGAGATTCTGATGGTGAAATGCCAGTATATTTATGATTGATTGGGAATGGCAGCTATGAATTTGGAATTTCTATCCAATTTAAGCTTGTTGTGAGAGCAACTTCATAACTTTGTATTTTGGCGTTATATTCTTCTTCGGTAATTTCATTTCCATTTTGAGAATAGGTAAATACAGGAGTATCTCCTTCCAAATGACCGACAGAAGAAAAGGAATCTATCAATTCCGGAGTGAATCCGTCATTGCCTATTTTGTAAAAATCAACGCCGGATTCCGCAGCACTGCTGCTGTAGAATACTTCTATCACTCCATTTTCATAAAGTGAAAAATTCGTTCTGTAACCAAACTCATTTTCCGGAAAAAGATGGACCACTTTTGTTCCGTTATAACCATATAAATCATAATTCCAAGGGGAGAAAACAGGATTTGATGTGCTGTGTTCTCCGCCTCCAATGATAAGCTCCATGGTTCCGTTTCCGTCGATATCATAAAAGGTGTAATAAATATCCTGTTTATGGGTACGGATTTCAAGGCCGATATCTTCTCCAAAACTGCTGTCATAAGCATCCGAACCACGAAGATTCATGTAAAAATCATTCCGGACCATGTCGCTGTATTGAGATAAAACATAGTCATAGATATCTGTTCTATCAGATATTCCATCCGATGATGCTTTTGGAGTCTCTTCCTCAACCGTAGCAGACTCTGTTGGCATTTCTATTGTTGTATAAGTCCTGCAGCCTGCAAGAAAAAATGCTGATGATAAAATCATAGCAACAGCTGTAAGTATTCTATTTCTGTTCCTGGTTTTCATATGCTTCCTCCTCGCATCTTTAAGATAATGTTGATTGACATCAGGCTCTATTATATTACAATATACAATAGCTTCCCCGGGGCTACAGTCAAAGTCTTGGACTTTAAGCCTGCAATCCCGGGGGCATTTTTTATTCCAAAGCGCTTTTCTTCACCTGAGCCAAAGCCTTGGACACAGGAGGAAGAAGGATTACGATAACGGTCAGAACGCCTTCTGCCAAAATATAGGAGTAGTTGTACACAATCGGATAGACACTTGACAAAGCCTGGGGGAAATTCTCCGGCATGTAATCCATCCAGTACAGATATCCTCCGATGGTATGGAACAGGCCGCGGACCAGGATGCCTAAGATATAGCCTTTCACCAATCCGTTTTTGGATTTGTGGAACAGTCCGGCAAGACCTAAGCCGGCGAAGGCCAGTACATAATCGCAGCATACCTGGAACAGAGACAGCACATACGGTTCCTGTAAAAACTGCAGGATTCCATAGGCCAGTCCGGTGGTGATTCCTGCGCCCACGCCGTACCAGTAACCAATCAGGCAGATAAACAGCATGCTGAACAGGGTTACGGAGCCGCCGTAAGGCATGGAAAGAACCTTGATGTAGGATGTGACAAAAGACAATGCCATGGCAGCGGCGCAGTATACCAGCTGTTTGGTGGAAAGCTTCTTGCGGGAACTGTTTTTGCCGCTTAAGAATGCCGCAGCCAAGATAAGAGCGATTGCGGCAATGGCGCACAGGGCATAGCCCAGGACGGTCAGGCCGCCGTCCGGTGTAACCATAGACATAAAAAATCCTCCTTTGCATGCAC
>CAYWRB010000679.1:0-1889 GCA_964460025.1 uncultured Hungatella sp. | reverse complement strand
TTCAATAAACGCCCCGTTTCCGAAGCGATTATTGCACTTCAGATATCATTGCGACATTCATCCTTACGATATTTCCCGATAAAACATTTCCAGAATTACGGGTGTAAGGGCTTCCTGGTCAACATAGAACTCGTCATAAACCTCTGTCATGATGGCCTGACCTGGCACGGTATAGAAGTCTTCCTCCTCAAGGCCGTCCGTACTCAGTGCATCCACGGCTACCTTCAGATATTCCTCTTTTCCCATGTCTGTCACCATATGTTCCTCAATCTGGTCAAACAGGCGAGTCACAATCCTGCTGTCCTTTGCGGACTTCTGTTTTACCACATCAAAAAAGTTGGTAATATATTCCTGCTGTCTTTTCAGACGGTAAACTGCGGAATGGGCCTCCTTGATGTCACGGTAACGGACAAATGCTTCTGCCTGTTCTCCGTGAAGTGTTACCCTGGCCCCCTTCACAAATGCAGGATCCCGCTTTTCCATCCCTTCCGAAGGAATGGTTACGGTCACCCCGCCTACGCTGTCATTCATAATATTGATAGCCTCGATGTTGGCCGCTAGATAGTGATCGATGGAAAGGCCTCCAAGCAGCTTTGATAATGCGTTGGCTACCAACTCGCAGCTGGCTTCCCGCCCATCGCCGTAAGCGTATGCCAATGTCAGATGCTGGATATCGGTTCCCAGCACATTGCCGCTTAAATCTGTCATGGTGATCTCTGTCATGGAGTCTCTGGGCACGATTAGGATCTTTATGGTATTTCTGACCGTGTCCTGGGCAATCACAAAAATGCCATCCGCCTGACCGCCGAAGGTATAGGTGGTGGTCTCCAGCATACTTCCGTTCCGGTCTACGCCCATACACAAAATCGCCTTTACATAGCTGTTTCGCCGGTAGGTTTTTCCTTGATATTCTATGGTTTCGCTCTGAAACCGGTGACTTTCTTCGGACTCTGCATATTTTCTGGCCGCAATCATGGCCTCTGTCTCTTTTCTCTTTTGATAAAGACGAATTGTTATGCAGGCAAATACGACTGCACAGACCAATCCTGCCGCTGCCAACAGAAAGATCTCTTTTTTTCTGCGCCTGCTGCTTCGCCTCATGTTTCTTACCTCATTCTCTTACTTTTTCTCGCTGTCAGCGCCATAGCCCACATCATACCTGCCGTATTTTCCGTATTTCCCATACTTTCCATACTTTCCGTATTTCCCGTAATAACCGTTGCTCCGGATATCCACCTTGTTTAATACGGTTCCCAGAATCCTGCAGCCGGTTTTTTCCAACTGCTCTTTCGTCTTCTGCTCCAGATGATAGCTGACGGTTCCGCTTTCAATCACAATCACTGCTCCGTCGCACTGCCTGGCCGCTATAGCGCCGTCTATTACCTTTGCCATAGGCGGAGTATCTACAATCACATAGTCGTAGGATATCCTGGCTGCCTCAAATAATTTTTCAAACAGATCTTCTTCCAGAAGTTCCGCCGGATTCGGGGAATAGGGACCGGCTAAAATGATATCCAAATTTTCTTCATCTGTCTGATAGACAATGTCCCCATAGGTTCTCTGGCCGCTTAGATACTCGGAAAGGCCGCAGACATAATGCTCAGCCTCGCAGCGGGTTATCAGTTCGGATTTGCGGATATCCGCATCCACCAGAAGAGTCTTTTTCCCAATCTGAGCCAGAGACCGGGCCAGACAAAAAGAAATCTCACTTTTCCCCGCATCCGGAAGGGAACTGGTAAACATCACGACCCGGATGCTTTTTCCACAGAACTGAAGGTTCGTCCGGAGGGTTTTGACGGCCTCTTCAAAATTATAGTCTTTTTCCTCTTCTTGCTTTAATTTCAACACCTGACTGCCCATTTATTTATCTCCCTTCCCCTGTTTCTTTC
>CAYWRB010000678.1:937-1890 GCA_964460025.1 uncultured Hungatella sp. | reverse complement strand
CTTTCTGACTTGTATTCTGCAAATCGCTTTTTGGCGAATGCCGATATTTTGGATGATAAGGAAAGAAACTTCTATTCAGCAGTGTCAGTGGATATGGATGATCTGCATGCCACAATGGCGCTTCATAATCTTTCACTCTATCTGTCCCGATATTTTGGGAAAAAAGTGATCATTCTGTTGGATGAGTACGACACGCCCATGCAGGAGGCCTGGGTGAACGGTTACTGGGAAGAGATGGTTGCCTTCACCAGAAGCATGTTTAATGCGGCTTTTAAGACCAACCCGTATCTGGAACGTGCAATCATGACAGGGATTACCAGAGTAAGTAAGGAATCCATTTTTTCGGACTTGAATAATCTTGAGGTCGTGACTACTACTTCTGAAAAGTATGCTGATAGTTTTGGGTTTACGGAGAAAGAAGTCTTTGAAGCATTAGATGAATTTGATTTATCTGACCGTAAGGAAGAAGTAAAATGTTGGTATGATGGCTTTACTTTTGGGAGTTATAGAGATATTTATAATCCGTGGTCTATTCTGAACTATCTTGATAAGCGCAGAACGGCGGCATATTGGGCAAATTCCAGTTCCAACAGCCTGGTAGGGAAGCTGATCCGAGAGGGAAACAGGAATACCAAACAGGATTTTGAGACATTGCTGCAGGGCGGTACGCTGCGGACAGAAATTGATGAGCAGATTGTATATAACCAATTGCCGGTAAGGCAGGGGGCGATTTGGAGCCTTTTGCTTGCCAGCGGCTATCTGAAAGTGGTGGAGACGGAATTTAACGGGAGCCGATGGTACTATACTCTCTCATTGACGAATCGGAAGGTCCATATCATGTTCGAAAACATGATCCGCGACTGGTTCATGGAAGAAAGCGGCGGTTATAATGATTTCATCAGAGCGCTTCTGTCCGGCGATGTGAAGGCGATGACTGTATATATGAATCAGGT
>CAYWRB010000678.1:0-927 GCA_964460025.1 uncultured Hungatella sp. | reverse complement strand
TACCTTCAGCTATTTTGATACAGGGAAAAGGCCCTCCGGCACGGAACCGGAACGTTTTTATCATGGGTTTGTGTTGGGGCTGATGGTGGAGCTGTCTGATCGATACGTGCTGACTTCAAACCGTGAGAGCGGGTTTGGAAGATACGATATTATGCTGGAACCGAAAGGTTCGCTTGCTGGCAGTGGAACGGATAAAGCGATTATAATAGAGTTCAAAGTGCAGGATAAAGAGGAAAAAACACTTGAAGATACGGTAAAGGCGGCGCTGGATCAGATAGAAGATAAGCAATATGCACAGAGCCTGATTGCAAAAGGGCTCCCGGAAGAAAAAATACGGAAGTATGGATTCGCGTTTCAGGGGAAAGAGGTGCTGATTGGAGAGAGGGCATAACTTTGCATTTCTTTCCTCATTTCCCTAAATATTTCAACTTTTTATCCGATATAAATTTAAGAAAGCTTACAGACTCTTAAGTTACAACTAAATATTAAATATCACACGGAGGTGATTCAAATGGCAATAGAACCATTGAGCAGCGCGATGACTTATCAGGCGCAGACAACACCGCAGGCAAAGCCTGTGCAGAAACAGGCAGCAGAGAACACGGATGTTGCTGCGGAAGAACAGCAGGTGAATGCCTATGATGCTACTACCGTCAAAGTAGCGGAAACTGAGAAGCAGGACAGCAGGAAAAATAGTAATAACGGTGGGCAGGATAACACATCCGACAATGTTGCAACGCCCAAAGAACAGCAACAGGCAATGAACGATCAGGTCAAGAAAGCTGTTGAGAGATTGAACCAGAGCATGTCCCACTCGGAAGCAATTTTTGGAATTCATGAAAAGACCAACAGAGTGACCATCAAGATCGTAGACAAGGACACGAAGGAAGTGATTAAAGAGATTCCTCCGGAGAAGACCCTTGATAT
>CAYWRB010000677.1:0-1892 GCA_964460025.1 uncultured Hungatella sp. | reverse complement strand
CCTTTGAGAATCAATATGACAGGCACTGCATGGGCGTGACGGATGCGACCCAGCATTTCCGCGGGAGTACCACGGAGGCGCTTATGGATACGGATGTGCTTTTGGAACACGACGATATTTACAGCGATTCCCAGTATTCGCTTTATTTAAACGGCTTGCGCCCTTATGAGCACATTGTCAATGAGGACAATCCTGACGGCGTCAAAATTTTTGCCATCAGGGATTCCTACTTTTCGCCGATGATGGTATTCCTTGCGCCCATGTGCAGCGAATTGGATGCTATCTGGTCTCTGGAGGAATCTCATAAGCTGGATATCGAAAGTTATGTGAAAGAAAATGACTTTGACTATATCATTATGGAGATCTATCCCTATAATATCAACGGGGATGCCTTCAACTTCTTTAAGGGGGATTGAGAATGACGCAGGAACGAGAAAGCCTTGGCGCATTTATACGCGGTTTTTTTCATAACTGGAAGGGGAAAATCTGGTTTTTTCTGAATATGTTCTTTACCATCATGTATTTAATATGGAGAATCTTTTTTACCATTCCGTTTGAATATGGGATTGTGTCTATCGTGGCGGGTATCGGCCTGCTGGTGGTGGAGGTTCTCGGCATGGTGGAAGCGTTTATTCACTATGCCAATATGTATACGGTGGAGGATTATCCGTTCCCGAAGGATGTGCCTTTAGACCAGTTCCCAGATGTGGACGTTTTTGTGGCGACCTACAGCGAGGAGGTGGATTTGCTCTACAAGACCCTTCGCGGCTGTACGAGAATGAAATATCCCGATCCGAAAAAGGTGCATATTTATCTGTGCGACGACGGCCACAGGGCGGAGATGAAAGCGCTGGCGGCAAGGCTCGGTGTCAATTATCTGGACAGAGAGGATCACGAGGGGGCAAAGGCCGGAAACTTGAATAACGCTCTGGCACATTCCAATTCGCCCTATGTGGTTACCTTCGATGCGGATATGATTCCCAGAAGTAATTTCCTGATGAAGACTATTCCTTATTTTGTGGATGCGGAACTGAGGAACAGGGACAGAAAGGAAGAGGATAAGATCAAGCTCGGATTTCTCCAGTCTCCGCAGAGCTTTTACAATCTGGATCTGTTTCAGTTTAATTTGTACTCGGAATCCAGAATTCCCAACGAGCAGGATTACTTTTACAAGGATATTCAGGTGGCCCGGACGAAGACAAACAGCGTGATTTACGGTGGGTCCAACACAGTGCTTTCCAGAGAGGCCCTTGAGGCCATCGGCGGCTTTTTTACCGGAGCCATCACAGAGGACTTTGCCACGGGTATTCTGATCGAGAAAAAGCAGTATGTGAGTCTGGGCACGGGAGAACCTCTGGCCTCGGGGCTTTCGCCGCAGGACTTGAAGGATTTGGTGCAGCAGAGGACACGCTGGGCCAGAGGCGTGATTGCCACGGGCAGGAAGATGCACATTTTTACCGCGTCGGAGCTTAACTTTTCCCAGAAGATGAATTACTGGGCCTCCATCTGGTACTGGTATGCGCCGCTAAAGAGATTGATTTATATTATGTCTCCGCTTCTGTATGCGGCTTTCGGGTTTATGGTATTTAAGTGTACGCTGCCGCAGGTGCTGGTTTTCTGGCTTCCAATGTATATCAGCAGTAATATCAGCCTGAGAATGCTCTCCCGCAATATCCGCTCTACCAAGTGGACGAGCATCTATGAGACGGTGCTTTTCCCTTATATGCTTTTGCCGGTACTGTTTGAATCGGTGGGCATATCCATGAAAAAATTTAAGGTCACAAGCAAGGGTGAGCAGAAAAATGAGAAGGGAAAGAATTTCCTCTATTCCATTCCCTATTTGATCTTGATTGTGTTGTCGATCTGGGGTATTTTCCGCTGTATTCTGATTA
>CAYWRB010000676.1:0-1893 GCA_964460025.1 uncultured Hungatella sp. | reverse complement strand
AGCAGCCATTCTGCAATATCGCTTATCTCAATGCCTTCATATGTGTATTTCGGATGCTTTGTCCTGGCAGTCACTTTCTTCGGATACGCGTCCCGTATGCCTAAAATCGGAGCGGTCTCCCTCCGAAGGCGATTTACTGGACCGGCGGGTTAAGACGGTCCGGCGGGCTGCCTAAGGAGGCCAAGCGACAACTTGAAGTTGTTGGAACCATAACAGGTTGTTTTTCAAAGAACTCCCCACATGCTATACTTATCCAATAGAACAACCGGAATTTGTGGATGCTTTGCCTAGCCGGACAGAGAGTGAAGGAGGATGAGGATATGTTTAACATTGGTATGGGAGAGCTTTTCATCCTCCTGTTTCTTGCTTTTGTGGTGGTGGGTCCCAAAGATTTGCCCAAAGTGGCCCGCGCCATAGCCCGTTTTATAAAGATGGTCAACCGTACCATGGTCCAGATGAAGGAAGCCATTCTAATGGAGGATGAGATCGAGGAATTGGACCAGGACTTAAAAGAGGTGGAAACAGAGGTCCGTAAGGCCAATCCGGCAAAGATGGTGGAAGCGGAACTGAAGGAAACGGTAAAGGAGCTTGACACCGGTCCGGTTTAATGTTTAACCGCGGCCGCAAAGATAAAAAGCTGTCAAGAAGAGAGGAGAGAAAACGATGCGTCTTGGAACAACAGAGATTATGCTGCTGGTTTTTCTGGCCCTGATTCTTTTTGGAGGAGGGAAGATCAGCGGAGTGGGGAAGGCCCTGGGGACAAGTATCCGGGATTTTAGAAGAGAGATCCGGAATGTTGACGAGGACGGCCAGAAACAGCCGGCCCAGGAATCCTCCGAAAAGGCGGTTTAAAAACTATGGGAGGGAGAAGGCAGACGAACGAAGACGGCAGCAGCCAGTATATCTTGGAACATTTTGCCGAGCTTAGAAAGAGGCTGGCCACAAGCGCCCTGGCAGTATTTGGAGCTTTTGCGGTCATCTTTTTTACCTGCTCCGGAAAGCTGACCGATTTTCTCACAGAGCCGGTGAAGGCCAGAGGGATTTCAGTTATTTACACAGCCCTGGCGGATTCCATCACCGTACAGGCTAAGGTAGCTCTCATGGCCGTGAATTTTTTCCTGGTGACCGGGGAGGACATAGCCATGCCTATGATTGATCTGGACACCTATATAGGTTTCCTGGGAAGCTTTCTTTTGCCCTTTGGCATCGTGTTTGAGCTGCCTGTCGCCATGATCCTGATGACCCGCATGGGTCTGGTGGATTCCCGGAAATTAAAAAGATACCGGAAATACGTTCTGTTTGCCATCTTTGTGCTGGCAGCGGTTTTAACACCGCCGGATATCATATCCCAGGTGATGCTGGGGGTGCCCCTGGCTGCGCTTTATGAATGCGGAATTATCGTATCCATGGTCAGCGGCCAAAAAAAGAACATAAAAAGAACATAGGAGGAGTGCTATGAAAACAAAGATTACCAGAAGACAGTTTCTTAAAAATACGGCTATGTCCGCAGTGGGCGTATCTGCCATGGGAATCCTGGGAGCCTGTCAAAGTGTGGATTCCGGCTCCGTGGCAGAAAGCGCGGAAACCTCCGCGGCGGCAACCGCCGGGCATGAGACCACTGCCGCTGCCCCTCCCCAGGAGGTCCAAAGCCCAGACCAGGAACAGCGAACTACGGCAGAAGGGGACCGCACCTGGGGAAGCATTTTGAATCCTCAGGAAGATTTTACATCCTATACCACCGACTACAGTGCCATTTTTTCGCCTCTGACAATTGGAGGCGTTACCCTGCCCAACCGGATTGTGAAGAGCTGTGCCGGCTCGGAGATGCAGAAAAACACAGAGTGGCCGGACAAGACCATGCTGGCCTACTATGAACAGTTCTGCAAAGGCGGC
>CAYWRB010000675.1:0-1893 GCA_964460025.1 uncultured Hungatella sp. | reverse complement strand
AGGAGCATCGCCGTGGTGCCTCCGGCTCTCGTAGAAATACAGTAGTCCATGGCCGTTTTGTGTTTCCCCGCAGGGAAACATAAAGCGGTGATGGACGGATGGGACGGAGGGCTACAGCAAGAGATTCTCTTGAAATTTGGAAAGCCTCGCAGAGCCAGTGGAGCCATTTTGAAAAAATGGTATAACTGGCTATACCATTTTACCTGAAATGTTTTGGACTTCTTGCATTATAGGATTGGCTGGAAAAATATATGGATGGAGGTATACGGTATGCACGTTGAGAAATTCCAGAAGAGCGCAGTCGGTCACATGCTCCGGCATTATAGCAGGATTTCTATGTACTTTAGCAATGAGAGCATAGACCATCTGCGTTCTGACCTTAATTATAATCTTGCACCGAAGCGAAACCAATATGACATTGAGTATTATAAAAGCCGTTTATCAAAAGTGAAATGCCAGAATAGGGCTGATGTGAAGACGCTGTGTGATTGGATTGTCACGTTGCCCAAGGAAGAGTTTACTGAAGAGCAGGAGCGGCTTTTCTTCCGGTCGGCTTATGATTTTATGGTTAAAAGATACGGTGAAGAGAATGTTATATCTGCATGGGTGCATAAGGATGAAGCAGGACGGCCGCATCTGCATTTTGCTTTTATCCCGGTCTGCATAGATAAGAAGAAAGGTATCGAAAAGGTATCGGCCAAGGAGGTACTTACCCGGAATGAGTTAAAATGTATCCATAAGGAAATGGCGGAGCACATGAAGGGTATCTTTGGGCGTGATATCGGTATCTTAAACGGAGCGACAGCAGGCGGCAATAAAACGGTTATGGAATTAAAGGCGCAGGATGTCCAGAAGGAGATACTGGCGTTAAATGAGATTAAGGAGCAGACAATCCTTGATATGGCGCAGACAATAAAGAAAACGCCTAAAATTCTGTCTGATATTTCGAGGGCTATAAGGATAGCTATGGGAAAGGAACAGCCAGAACACGAACATAACCGGATGCGGGAGCGGAGCCGGTAAGGAGGCAATATGAGAGAAAAACAGATAACGATAACACAGACAGAACTGGATGAACTTGTCCGGAAGGAATTTGAAAAGAGGCGGCGTATTCTTTTTGATATGGGCATAGAGGGTTATGAGCCGGAAATTGCCTATAAAGAAAGACGATTTTTGGGTAATCGGTTCATTGTGATTGACGGAAAGAACTGGGATAAGCTGTGGAAACACTTCACAAAGGTTTCCGAGGATTTAATGGATGCCAGGGAGATATTGGAGATAACAGAGCCATTTTATAAGAAGTATCATGATTTATATGAGAATGATGTAACGCAGGAACGCCCGTTCCATTCATTTGATGAATATATAAAAATGATAAATACAGAATATAGTTCCGCAGAGTTTGAGCGGATGAGGGAACAGTTTGAAGAAGAATATCAGATTGATGCTGATGCAAGATAGCACAAAGAAACGCCGAGGGTGCATGCACCCCCGGCGGACTTGCTTAATGATTATTGTGCTCCGTTCCAGCGATAGTCTTCACGAGCTGGATATCCCAACTGTAAAAGTTGGTTGCTTCCAAGATACGCTACTCCATCTACATAAACATAATAAACAGCATGGTCGCCTGTTCCAGATACAGTACATCTCAATCCAAGCGTATTAGCCAAAGACATCGCAACAATCGCATAATCTCCACAATTTCCTTTGTCTTCAATCAGTACATGGTAATGTTCATTGCCGCCTGGTGTATACTCATAACGCCTTGTTGCAAACACCTTTTGAATTTCCTTAGCCCTATCCATCTCAGACATGTGCTCAAAATCCATACCATTCAGCCAATTACAATACCACTGGTAAAGCTCCTGTTCTTCCCTATTCTGCCTATCAGAG
>CAYWRB010000674.1:0-1896 GCA_964460025.1 uncultured Hungatella sp. | reverse complement strand
ATACCATAACATAAAAAGCAAAAGTCCTAGATTCCATATAGATTCATACAGAAATGTGGGATGCACCTGTATAAATTCCACACCAGACTCTACAATCAGATGATCCAAAAGCTCCTGTGAAATCATACTCTCATCCACTAAGGAGCGCTTGATCCTCATTGCAAGAAGACTGTCCGTATATCCTCCAAACGCCTCACAGTTAAAAAAATTTCCCCATCTTCCGATAATCTGACCAAGCACTAACCCCAGGCAGCCTGTGTCTGCCATGGAGGTAAAGGACAGCTTTCTCACTCTTGTGAAGACAAGCAGCGTCAAAACAGCCGCTATGACTCCGCCATAGATTGCCAGCCCTCCTGCTCGCAGATTCAGCACTTGAATAACATTATCTTTGTAAAGATTCCAGTTAAAAACCACATAATAAATGCGGGCTCCAATGATTGAGGAGATTATTGCATACAATGCAAAATCAAAATAAATGTCAGGATCTTGTCCTCGCCGTTTTGCATCGGACTGTGCCAGCCAGATGCCGCAAAACATACCGATTCCAATGATAATCCCATAAAAAGCAATCGGGAACCCAAATACCGAGATATTCTTTCGCAAATGGTCAATGCCAAGTCCCAAATGAACGAAACGAATATCTGCTGGTGCTTCCATGTATACACCTCCCTCTCTGGATTTTTTTTCATTTTAACCCCAAATCCGCGAAAAATCAATGACATTCGACCGACAGAATGTGGCAAGGTTCGACATGGAAAAGAAAACCTTTACACCGTTTGCATAATCTGTTATGATGAAGATGTAACAATCCGTACAGATTATTGGTGAAAGCAGGTGGTTGTATGACAGGCAAAGAAGTCGTTAATCTTATTCAGAAATTAGAGTCTGAAGGGATGACAGCCGAAAAGATTATCGAGATCATAAAGTATGTTGAAACGGCAGAACCGAAAGCAGAAGCGAAATAAATGATAACAGGAAAATGATAACAGGAGCTGTGAAAAACCACAGCTCCTGTCGTCACATCTATATTCTTTGTCATGCCTGTGTGCATGGTATCAGACGTTAAACCGGAACAAGATCACATCCCCGTCCTGCACCACATAGTCCTTTCCTTCCAGACGAACCAGCCCCTTATCCCTTGCGGCCGCATAAGCGCCACAGTCCAGCAGATCCTGGTAATTCACAACCTCTGCCCTGATAAATCCTCTCTCAAAATCAGAATGAATCTTCCCTGCGGCCTGAGGCGCCCTGGTTCCCTTCTTGATGGTCCACGCCCTGGTCTCGTCTTCTCCGGAGGTCAAAAAGCTTAACAGTCCAAGCAGACTGTAGCTGGCAGCAATCAGCTTCTCAAGGCCGGATTCTTTTAAGCCCAGATCCTCCAGAAACATGGCTTTCTCATCATCCTCCAGCTCCGCAATCTCCTGTTCAATCTGGGCACAGATGACAAATACCTGGCAGTCATTCTCCTTTGCAAACTTACGGACCTCCTGCACATAGGAATTGGAGGCGCCGTCATCGGTTAGATCCTCCTCGCCTACGTTGGCAGCGAAGATAACCGGCTTCCAGGTCAGAAGATTTAAGGAATTTAGGAATGCAAGGTCATCCTCGTCTTCACATGGAAAACTGCGGGCCAGCTTTCCTTCTTCCAGAAATTCTTTCATGGACTTTAAAAGTTCTACCTCTTTGGCCAGAGATTTGTTATTAAATGCACTCTTGGAGGTCTTGGCAATCCGCCGCTCCAAGATCTCAATATCCGAGAATATAAGCTCCAGATTGATGGTCTCAATATCCCTCAGCGGATTGATGGAACCGTCCACATGAACCACATTGGTATCCTCAAAACACCGTACCACATGGACAATGGCATCCACCTCCCGGATGTTGGACAAAAACTGG
>CAYWRB010000673.1:0-1897 GCA_964460025.1 uncultured Hungatella sp. | reverse complement strand
TTCGTCATAAGGATTATGGATAAAGATCATATCCGGCTGTCTCTCGGCAAAGGGATAATCCTCATAATAAGTGATTGGCACATACTCCGGATACTCATTACCCTCATAATGAAGCTTTCCAAAAGTCCCGTCCGGATTTTTATCATAATATGGAATCGGGATTACATATGCATCGCATTCCTGGTCTTCCTCCGCCGCTTCCCAGATGCTCTCCAAAGAATCCCACATGGAGGCCTTGTAGGGCAGGAACACCGCTTCCTTTCGCACATGGATATCCCGTTTGATGCTGTTTTTTATATGGATCAATTCTTTTGCCAGAATATTATGTATCTCGTTGGTGTTGAGCAAGGAAGGCTGCCGAACCTTCTCATAGGTCTGGTAAACAGATTCGCAGTAACTCTCCAGATAAGGAATGACAGGGCATTTCTCTCCTTCAACTGCCTCGATCCTCTCCCCCAAGCTGATGGCACAACTCTGACACTGTTCCAACAGTTCCAGGGCCGCCGGACAGTTCTTTGCATCCAGCATCTTTTTTATGAGGGTATGGGTGTTTTTAAGAAGATCTGCCACCTCTTCGGCCTGTTGTTTGTCTGCTCTTTTCATACGCTCCCCTTTTAGCCGGCTGCTTTTGGCATCCCTGCCACCCGGTACAAACTTCGTTTTAACTTTCAGCTTAATTTTATAATAAGGCATATTGGACATCTGAATCTTAAATACAGCTTAAATACAGCCACCCAAATCAGATGCTGCGGAATATCCGCTTCGCTCCCTGCTACGTCATGACTTTGCTCTGTCGGACGAACCATTTCCATGGCCGTTCCAACCAAACAGTTCTCCATGTTCACAAGGTCTTGGCATACCCAATACGCAGGTTTTTCCTGCCTTCTAATGCCGTTTCTTCTTTTTATATCATGAACCCGCTGTCCGGTCCTTTCGGTAAAACCACGGCTCATCGCCGCAGTTTATCCGGATTGCTGTTCTTATGATCTCCTGGTTTTAAATCTGTTTTATATCTGCTTCACATCTAATACTTCATATCTAATAGATAATTTTTCCTGCCATCCCCCGCTTTAACGCGTTCCTGGCACTGTTGGCTTTTTTATCCGCAGTGTAGCCGCAGTTTTTACAGATAAAGCGTTCTCCCTTCTGCTCTCCTGTTTTCCCACAATTGCTGCACTCCCTGCTGATATCTTTTCCAAGGACCTCCACAAGCTCTATGGACTGCTCCCTGCATTTCTGGGCCAGACGGCTCCGGATATAGCCTCTCTGCCACATATTTACCTGATTGTTAATCTTTCGGTTAATGCCGCCTGCCTTGGTCTGAGGCAGTTTTACCATATAGATAGTCTTTGGCTTTTCCTGTTCGAGAAACCGGTTCAGCTCATGGTTCATATAAGAATGAAGCTTCTCTTCCATTCTCTGCTTCTTCGCCGCATACTTCTTTCTTCCAGGATTGTCTCCCCTGCTGCGGCTGTAGCTTGCGGTCTGCCCCCGAATCCACTCTGTATACGCTTCCTGCAGGCTTCCGAATTCCTCCCCATAGCAGCGTCCGCTGCTGGCGGTCAGCATGGTAAACATCCCTATGGAAATGCCCACCTGATTGATATAATTTTCATGGGAACGCACCGTCATATAGACCGGCGCCATGATCTCAATTCTGCTTTCTTTCGGGTACAGCTTTACATACAACTGGCTTTTATACTGGTTGTTGTCCGTCAGGAGCACGAAAATACGTTTTCGGTTCTGTTTTGTGGACAGATAGATCCCATGATCCCCATACCGATAGGCCCTTTCCGTCAGCGAAAAACCTGACGCGGCGTCCGCATGCTGCCTTACGTGATATTTTCTGACCTGCCTGCACAGATAGCGGTGAAGTTTTTCCGTATCCGCATGCTGT
>CAYWRB010000672.1:0-1900 GCA_964460025.1 uncultured Hungatella sp. | reverse complement strand
ATCGCACATCCGGATTGGTTCAAAGAAGAAATAAGGGCATTGGACGGAGTATTCATATGAATGATAAAATGGGTGTCGTCCACTACTTCCACAGAATCAATCATGGAAACCAGATGGCCTACCTTGGGAGACTCTTTCTGGCTTTCCAAGGAATATTTTACATCCTCAGAAGTCAATGTAGAACCATCATGGAATTTTACGCCTTCCTTTAAGGTAAATTCTACTGTCACATCATCCTTATACTCCCAGCTTTCCGCCAGGTCGCCTACGAATTCATTGTCCTCTGTCAAACGTACCAGGTTGCTGTAAATGTGTCTGGTAGCATATGCGGATGCCGTATCGTTGTGATTATGGGGATCCAGGGAAACCAAATCGGAACTGATACCAATATTAATTACCTGCCCCCCCGTACTTTCCGAAGAGGAGTCCCCGCCTGCTGCCGCAGTGGTTGTGGTGTTGGAACTTCCTGCACTTCCGGAATTTCCTGCGTTTCCTGAATCACCTGAGCTTGAGCCGCCGCCGCAGCCCACCAGCAGGCTCATTGCCAGAGTACCTGCCAAAATCGCGGATAAAACTTTTTTCACTTTTTCTTTTCTCCTTTAACTTTTATTTTGTTTCTCTTCTTGCTTCTATATTAACCGTCTCATATCATCATGTATTTTCGGAGTCTCCCTGTGCCTGGCTGGCTTCAAAAGAGATTTCGGAAATACATCATAAGATAAAAGCAGCTAACAGCTTTGCCGTATCCATGACTGCCTGGACATGAGTCCTCTCCATACCATGGGAAGAAAAGGTCCCCATGCCGAAAGCGGCTGCCTGAATGTTGTTGCCTGCACGCACCGCCGCATTGGCATCCGTGCTGTAACGGTAGAACACATCTTCCACAAAGTCAACGCCTGCCTCCTTGGCGCAGGTTATCAGGCGGTCTGTCAGTTCTCTGTCATAAGGGGAGAAATTATCCTTCACACAGATGGATACCTTTCTCTCGCTGCCTGCGTGGTCCGGCCCCAGAACGCCGATATCCAGAGCAATGTACTCGCTGATTTCCTCCGGCACATAGGAACCGCCGTGGCCAATCTCCTCATAATGTGGAAATGCAAACCACACATTGCAGGAAGGCACCAGATTCTGCTCCTTCATAGCTTTAAGAACCGCCAGGGCACAGGCCACGCATGCCTTATCGTCAATAAACCTGGACTTGATATAGCCATTCTCCGTAACCGTAAAATGAGGCTCCAGAGAAATGATGTCCCCATGCTGGATTCCCAATTCCTTCACTTCCTTTTCGGAATGGACATCCTCGTCCAGCACCACAATCATACTTTTCTCATCCCGGGTAAGGGTTTTGGCATCGTCAAACACATGAACCGAATGAGACTGGCACCATACAATCCCGGTGTACCTTTTGCTGTCCCGGGTATGTACCACCACCGATTCTCCTTCAATATTGTTATAGTTGATTCCTCCCAGGTTCCTGACCCGAATCTTGCCGTCCTTGTCAATCTTTCTGACCATCAGACCCAGGGTATCCAGATGAGCGCCTACACAGATAGTTTTGCTCTCATCCTTTCCTTTTACCTTGATATATCCGGTTCGTTTCCTGTCAAATTCCACCGGATATCCCAGTTCCCCGGCAAGCTCCTTAAGCAGAGGATTTACTTCCTCATAATAACTGACCGGGCTGGGAGTATTAATCAGTTTCTCCATCACGGCCAGCAGATAGGATTTATCCAATGTCGCTTCCATTGTGAAAATCTCCTTTTATACATTTCTTAATAGCTTCTCTGAAATAACATTTTAATGCATTAGTATGAAAAAATCCAGAGGAATTTTCGATTTTTTAATAGATTTTTGGTGTTTTTAAGGCCATTTTTACCAATTCCCGCCAGATTGCCATACT
>CAYWRB010000671.1:858-1901 GCA_964460025.1 uncultured Hungatella sp. | reverse complement strand
AAGGAACCGTGGAGATAATGATTGCTGCCATAACCGCGTTATCCGGCGCAAATGAGGTTCCTGAGGTAGATGCATCCGTCAAAATCATAGCTTTCAGCATCAGCGGCAGAGTATAAAGATTCTGTTCCGTCACCAGCGTAGCCGGCAGCATAATGGAATTCCATTTTCCCACATATTCCATAAAAAATACGGTAGCCAGCCCCGGAAGGGAAATCGGAAGATAAATCTTACGGAAAATATGGATCTCCCCGGCTCCGTCAATTCTTGCCGCCTCCGCCAGGGAATATGGCACAGTCTCAAAAAAGTTTCTCATAAGAAGAATGCTGAAACCGGAGATCAGGCCGTTCATAATAAGTCCTGTGTAGCTGTTTAAAAGATTCAGCTGCTTATTCAGCTGATAAACGGAAATCAGTGTCAGGTCCCCCGGAATCATCATGGTCAGCATGACAAAGGAGGTGATGGCGCCTTTAAACGGCAACTCCTTCTGAATCAGCACATAGCCTGCAAAGGAGGATAGCACCACCTGTATAACCGTGGCTACGGTTGTTACAAAAAGAGAATTTAAAAACGGACGCAGCAGCTTGGTAACCGTAAACACATACTCAAAACCATCCAGGCTGAAGGAATCCCACCAAAGCTTGATTCCGCTCTGACTTGCCGACAGTCTGGAAGAAGTGGCTACCACCAGCACATTCCACATGGGAACCGCCATAATCAGGACAATACACACTAAAAACAGATACATGGCAATCTTCTGGGGAAGATTCAGCTCATTGGCCAAATGTTTATTCTTTTTCATTGTCCTCCTCCTAACGTCCGTCGTAGGCTTCATCATACCGAAGCAGCTTACGCACCACAAACGAAATCAACATGGTGACAACCAAAACCAAAGTGGCAGCTGCAGTAGCTGTTCCCACATTAAACTTCAGGATACCGTCATTGTAGATGAGTACCAGCAGGTTCTGAACCTTATCATTGATGGACGGATTCCCCATAACAAAAATCTGGTCGAAGTTTCTCAAGACTCCCATGGCACTCAGTAC
>CAYWRB010000671.1:0-848 GCA_964460025.1 uncultured Hungatella sp. | reverse complement strand
TACCGTCACAATCTTCATGGTAGGCACAATCTGAGGCAGGGTGATCTTTACAATCTGCTGCCACCGGGATGCCCCGTCAATCCGCGCCGATTCATAAAGGGAAGCATCCAGGCTCACAATAGCCGCAAGAAACAGGGCGGCAAAATACCCGGCCCCTTTCCATGCCCCGGTAAATATCATGATGGTTCTTGCAAAAGCCGGCTCTGCCATAAAAACCGTAGTTCCTGTGGCACCCAGCTTATTTAAGATACCGTTAACCATGCCCGTAGGAGAAAAAATCGTAATCCACAGGCCGCCCACTACGGTCCATGACAGCAGATAGGGAATATAGGTAACCGTCTGAATCAGGGATTTAAAGGTCTTTCTTTTTACCTCATTGAGGAATACGGCGATACCCAGCCCCCACACAAACTGAAGCAGAAAAGTGCCGATTCCTACGATCAGGCTGTTTCTCAAAGCCTGCTGATACAGTCTGCTGCCTGCCACTTCCTGATAGTTCGCCAATCCTACGAACTGAGAACCTCCCAGCAGCTTTACTTTATGAAAGCTGTTGACAATTCCCAGTACCAGAGGATAGTAGGAAAATACAAGGAAATAGGCTACTATCGGTGCCAGCATCAGATAGATTCCCCGATAGCGTTTAATCTTTCTCAATGTTTCTCCTTTTTTCTTTGACATGGGTAACCTCCCGTCTATACCTTTACTGTTTTCCGCTTTTTATTTAATCAGTGCCGTGCAATCAGCACGGCACATCAGAATTTCTATTATTCAACTTCCGTAACACCGCGCTCCATCAGCTCTTTGCGCATACCTGCAAGCCCGTCCTCAATGGAGGCTTCTCCCTTAAT
>CAYWRB010000670.1:0-1903 GCA_964460025.1 uncultured Hungatella sp. | reverse complement strand
CGTTTTCCAGTTCTTCTATTGATGCCAGAGTTTCAGCATTTGGCGTTTCATCCGGAATTGCAGCGCCCTGCAGGTAAGCAACGATATAATACAGCTTGCTTTCTGGGATTTGGTCGATTAAGCTTTTGGCTAGTTCGCGATTGCTCATTGTATGCACATCCTTTCTTTTATATGGTTAGGCGATAGTTTATGGATTATACAATATTTATATTTCCTCTCCGGTATCTCTCATTATGAAAGTGCCTTTAAAGTCACAGTTTAAAATATCGGCTATTTGAGTTAATTCCTTTTCGCTGAAATTGTCACGTTTAAGTTTATTTGAAATGTTACTTTGAGACGTTCCTAAGGTACTAGCTAAATCTGTGACAGAAATTTTTCTTTTCAATAAAGCTATCCTTATCTTTTCTGACATAGACATGTAAACACCTCCATTTTTATTTTCTACTATCAATATATCACTTTTAAGAAATAAATACAACGAAAAAATAATAAATATTTTAAATAAGTATTGACTTTATGTCACAGTTGATATACTATCATTATAAAGTGATAAATATTACTTACAAAAAATGAATATCACTTAATTTTGGATTTATTTTAAAGGAGGAAATTAAATATGCATAAAATCAAAACATTATTTAATACTCCAGAAATCATGGAGCCACAGAAAGCGACTATTAAAGTAGGAAAGACACCCATTGAAATTGCATTAGGGATTGATAATCAGGGGAGGACAACGGCGAAACGATTATATGCATTTTTAGAACTGGCACAATCTCAATATGCCAGATGGTGCAGAAGCAATATAACGGATAATAATTTTGCTGAAATTGGTGTAGACTATGAGATTCTCGACATGAATGTCGAAAATCCGTTGTCCGGTACGAATGAAAGGAATTCGACATTAATGTCGAATTTACCGGGCAAGCCCAAAGTAGGACGTGGCAATACAATTGATTATCTCCTAACCGCTACATTCGCCAAAAAACTGGCGATGGCTTCCAGTGGTGTAAAGGGTGAACAGGCAAGGGAATATTTTATCAAGGTAGAGGAGCAATTAAAGAAGGTTGCACTGTCTATGGAAACTTTTAGACAGGAATCAAGAGTGCAACAGCAGGAAAACAGAGTCACGTTAAACGAAATCACCCTGCTAAATAAGATGCAGGCTATAACCCGGTACAGTCTGGGAGCTGCTTCAATCCAAAGGGTAGCTGCTGAATGTGGTGCCGTAGTCCATATTGGAAGGAGGGTGCTTTATCACCGGCAAATATTGGATGATTATTTTGAAAAAATGGCAGAATAAGGAATTTGCAGAAAGGTAGGTGACTGCCTATATGAATTACCTAAGCGAGATAAACGGATTCGAACGGTGGCTTGAAACCCATCAGTTGCCCACACTGGCTCAGCTCCTATGGTACAAGCTAATCTATTGGAGCAGCCGGTCCGGGTGGCCTGAATGGACGCAAGTAGATAACCGCCGGTTGATGGTGTCTCTGCAGATAGCAAGAGAAGCATCCCTGACAGAGAGTAGGGAACGGCTTGTGAATGCAGGGTTGATTGAGTATCAGAAGGGGAAGAAGGGATTTCCTGGACGATACCGCATTATCTCATTTGAGAAAAATACTACGATATATACCTACAATGTGAAAGCACAAAGCGAAGGAGAACAGGGAAATACTTACAATGTGAATGTACAAACCGTTACCAATCCCGTAAGGAATCCCGTAGTATATCCCGTAGTACAAAGCGTAGACATAATAAAAGAAAAAGATAAAAATAAAAACAAACATAAATCTCTCTCTTCTCAGACAGTAGAAAAGAGAGATAAGAGGGATAGTCTGCCCAGGAGCCGTGACCGATTCTACTTTGAGCAAAGGAAAACGGATTATGATGCACTAGCTTT
>CAYWRB010000669.1:0-1904 GCA_964460025.1 uncultured Hungatella sp. | reverse complement strand
GTGCTTCAGCATAGGGTATGCCCTCCCTGGATTGATTCTGTATTCTTATTATTTAATATATTATATTCCACAAGTGGAATATAGTCAAGACAAAATATATGATTGATTATCTATGGAATTTATGGAATCCGTAAGGGACATAAAACGTGTATATCCTCTGTCTGACAACATGTCTGGTAAACGGATTGCAGAGAAGATGGAAAAAGAAACTGGACAAGAAATATGAGGAATGAGAATGCCAAAGGGGAAAGAAAGTTATACTTCCCCTTTGGGCAGCTGTTCGAAATACTGGTCATGAGCCTCCTGGTACACACGATTAAATTCTTCATCCCGTCCAGAGTGAAGAACAGAGATATAATTGTGAACCTGGTGTTTGATTTCCGGAAGCGCTCTTGCCACGGTAGCTACGCCTACATTGGAGCAGACATCGGAGATCCTCTCTGCCTCGGAAAGCAGGTTGAAAAATTCCGATCCGTTAAAGACCTGGCACTCTCCGCTGCGAAGGCGTTCCAGATGATGCTGTTTCAATGCATTTACCATATCGTCCACCACTTGCTCCAAAGGTTCGATCCGGCGGGCTTCTGTCAGGTTCTGTTTTCGAAAGGCTTCACTGGTATGGCCTAAGATGGTATCCAGCAGATTCCAGAGCACAGCCAGCTCGGACAAAGCAATCTGGGAAAAGGTACTGTCCTTTTCATGAAGTTCCGCGGCAACTTCGGCAATATTCAGGGCATGGTCGCCCAGACGCTCGAATTCCGTAATGGCAGAGAAATAGTAATTCATAATCTCCACATGATAGTGGGAGGTGATCGTGGCAGAGATTTGGACCAGGTAGTTGCTGACATGGTCGGCCATCTTGTCAATGGTATCTTCATCCTCTTCTATCTGGGCGATTACGCTGGAATCATACTTGGTAAACAGTTGGAATGCACGGCTTAAGTTGGTTCTGGCCAGCTGGCACATGACTAAAAGGATGTCATAGCAGCGTCCGAAGGCCATGGCAGGGGTGCTGATAAATACGGGATTTAAGGCATCCAGCATCTCATCATACTTCCCTGCGGTTACAGGCTCATCCTTTACAAGGCGGTGACTTAATTTCTCATATACTCCCACACAGGGAAGCAGAAGGGCTCCGCAGGACAGATTAAAAATCGTATTGACATTGGCAATGCCGCCGGAATAAATGGCTTTGTCCCACATTCCATCCAAAAGCCCTGTTTTATGTAAGATAAAAACTCCCATGAGAATCAGTACGGACTTGCTTAAATTAAATAGAATGTTTACGACGCCGACTCGTTTGGCCTCCGGTTTTGCGCCTATGTTGCAGACAATGGCAGTGGTCACGCAGTCCCCCAGATATACGCCCACCAGCACCGCATAGATTTCTCCGAAAGTCAGCTGGCCGGAGGTGGAAAAGGCCTGCAGAATACCGACCGTGGCCGAAGAACTCTGCAGTACGAAGGCAACGCCTGCCCCGGACAGATAGCCCAGCACAGGATTCTGTCCCAGACTGGAGAAAAGGCGCTCCACGATACCGCTGTCAGAGAGAACCTGTACGGCATCCGTCATATTCATAAGCCCTGAGAACAGGATTCCGAATCCGATGATGATCTGTCCCACCTTGCTGAAATCACTGGATTTCAGCCCCATAAGGATGATAATGCCGATAATCAGGGCCAAAGGCGCCAGGGTTGACGGCTTTAAAAACTGCAGAAACCAGGTTCCTGACGTATTCAAATCCAGGAGCCGGATAATCTGGCCGGTAATCGTGGTGCCTACGTTTGCCCCGATGATAATCCCCAGGGACTGCCGCAGGGAAATGATCCCGGCGCCGACAAGTCCTGAAGTAAGGACAATGGTCGCCGTCGAGGACTGGATGACCGCAGTCACTGCCAGTCCAAGAA
>CAYWRB010000668.1:0-1907 GCA_964460025.1 uncultured Hungatella sp. | reverse complement strand
TGCTCTCTCCCCACTGCCAACAGCCCAAGCCGCACAAGCAGCATATACTCTCCTTCACTGAATGCGGTTTCCTCCACAATGTCCCGGGTACCCTGAATTTGAAACCCCATATGTACCTCTTTGATCAGTCCCTGATTGCGGGCAAGCATCAGCTTTGACAGCAACTCCATGGGACCGGTATAAAAATCGTTCAACTCTTTCACAGCCAGCCAGTCCCTACCCTCTTTAACACACGGTTCAAATAAAAAGCTTACCACTCTGTCCCCGTGAGCCTCTTTTACATCCGGCGCCTCGTCCTGATAAAGCCGGATGGTATTCCACCTTCCGCCTTCGCATACTGTGTTTTCCTCTGTTATGGAGCGGAAAACGGCGCCATATTGCCTTAACTCCTCTTTCAGTTCCTCCACACGCTTTGCATCCAAGGTAAGTGACAGGGTCACCGGCTTCGGCATGCTGTCCAACATGGCCAAAATTTCCTGCCTGCACCTGACATAGCTTTCTGTCTGGCCTGAATCTTCAGACGGACATACAGCAAAAAATGCGGCCAGTACCAGCACGGAATTTTCCTCATCCACGAACATGCTGATAGGGTTCTCATCCAGAGCCTTCAGAGAAAGCAGTATATTTTCAATGCTTTCTCGTCTCTCCGTCCTGTCCTTGGTGCTTTTTCCCAGAAGGCTCATATCAAATAAGTCGCTGTAAAGAGAGGTTTTGGGGGAGCGGATCATAATATCAAAATAGTGATTGTTACTTCCGGAGGCACAGGTAAACACGTGATCCGGAAGCAGCTTTCGGTGCCCCTCAAAAGTATGGATGAGCCATGGTTCTTCCTCCCCTTCCGCCGTCACTCGGATATCCAGCCTTTCCTCCCCGGTTCCGTCAGTTACCTCCACCTGATACATACGTTCCCGTAAGATACGGTATACAAGGGTAAACGCAAAACCAGGCGCCTCATTCTGGACAATGCGGGAAAATAAAAAACAGATCCCTTCCAGAAACACCGATTTTCCCGAACCGTTTAGACCGATAAAAAAACGGACCGGAAGCTCTTTGCCGAACATATCTGCGCCGTCGGTTTCACTGAAATTGACACAAGTATGTTTCAAATGTTTATATCCGTCTATCTGAACCTTTATAAGCTGCATACGTTATCCTCTGTTCCTTTACTGCTCTCTATTCCCTTACTTCCGCGCAAATCCACGTATCAATGGGGATAGGCTGTCCTCTATGATCCAGAATCATCTGCCGCTTTTCTCCCTGTCCATAATCTCCGTCATAGTTCAAATACAGTCCCTGCCTCCTCTCCAGCAGCCCTGCATGCTCGAAAAAACGCACTGCGGCAATGACATCCTGAATGCCTCTGCCCCGAAACTTATTATTCCCGTCACGAAGCATCACCTGTTTCCCCACCATATGGCAGGCCAATGGCTGCATAGCCAGAAGAAATTCTTCGAAAACCGCCTGCTGAAACTCAGACAGTCCAAAGATCAGACGGCGTGCTGATGCCGGAAGACGCCAAAACCTGGAGTACCCTTCCCTGTTTTCCGAAGGATATTTTGACAAAAACTGCTCGATCCTCAGGTTTTTTGTTATTTTCACTTCCTGTTCTCGGCGTATATAGCCGAAATCCTGCTGCTCGCTTAAGATTCCTCCTTCCTCCAGCTGTCTTTCCAGCTCCTCTCTCCCCTGGCTTTCTTTGGACCTGTAGGCCACCGGCTCCATACGAATTATGCGAATGTCCGTTGTGCTTACTCGTTTCAGCCTTATATGCTCCAGACATCCGTAATCCTGTTGATCCGCTGTTCTTACCGGTTCCAGAAACTGCACCTCTGCTCCCGGCGGAAGCTGCCATATCCGGACGGACCTGCGCTCTTTTTCAGGAACCTGAATGCATTCCAGAAAAGAGT
>CAYWRB010000667.1:0-1911 GCA_964460025.1 uncultured Hungatella sp. | reverse complement strand
CCGGAAGATTTTGGATTGGATGTTGGAAAAGTAAATACCTGCCAGGCAGAGGGAACGTGATATAGATGATAACATACAGGAGAGGAGCCGTTGCGGTTCCTCTTTTTATATGTACACGGGCCCCGAGAGGAGATTTGTCAGCAGAGATGACCAGATGACCAGGGTCCGGCGCGCCGGTAGGAGGAACGCCTCCTCTATTCGATATCGTAAAGATTTCGGAAGAAATCTTCTAAAGTTATGCCAGGAAAGAATAGGTCGATATATTAAACTATGAAGATACTCTATATTTCGACAAGGAATTGTCGAATGGCTTATGTTGATTTCATGGATTTTACGTTTTAAGATATTTCCATCATATGTTTTGGTGGGATTGCAATGTATTCCTATGGTGGGATAAAACTTATTCTGAGGAAATTAGGATTAAAAACAACACTCTGCGGATATCGCTATATTGTATATGGAATGATGCTTCTGCAGAAGAATCCATCGTATTTGGACTTTATTACAAAAACACTTTATATTGATATCGCAAAAAAATTTCAAACTTCTTCAGTGTGTGTTGAACGTGCCATTAGAACAGCTGTCTCGACTATCTGGAAAACTAATAATCTGAAATTATTGTATGCAATCAGCGGAAATGAATTTATCAGCCGTCCAAGCAATAAGGAATTTTTTGGCCTTTTTTATCGCTATTTAAGCCAGGAAGAGGAGGAAAAGGCTGTTGAAGAGATATTTGAGGACAAGGATATAGACCTGTATTGCGATTTGACGTGTGATGAATGCGGAAAGACTTGTGAACAATTGAAGAAAGTGTATCAGGAGATGATTATTCTCAGCGTTGAGAACAGAAAACTGAAGGAACAACTGGACAGAATTATAAACTATGATGCAAAGATTGAGGGGGAGGAGTCTTAAATATCTGCTGCATATTAAAATGATACACCTGCCTAAGAAAGGGATTCATCAGGCGGTGTATCATTATGCAATATATAAAAGTCGGCTTATTTCTGGTTCTTCGCCAGTTCAGCCATCTTCATAGCGCGAACCTTCAATGGCAAACCGAACAGGGTGATAAATCCGTCCGCATCATGGTGGTCATACAGGTCGCCGGTGGTGAAGGAGGCCAGGGACTCGCTGTACAGGGAGTATGGGGAAGTGGTTCCGGCTTTGATAATATTGCCTTTGTACAGCTTGAATTTCACTTCGCCGGTGACATATTCCTGAGTGGACTCCACAAAGGCTTGGACTGCCTCGCGGAGAGGAGTAAACCATTTTCCTTCATATACAATCTGTGCCATCTTGTTGCCCATATCTTTTTTCACTTCCATGGTAGCACGGTCTAAGACCAGTTCTTCCAATTGCTGATGAGCTTCCATCAGGATAGTTCCGCCGGGAGTCTCATAGACGCCTCTGGATTTCATGCCTACTACACGGTTTTCTACAATATCTACGATACCGATGCCGTGCTTGCCGCCTAACTGATTCAGGGTGCGGATGATATCGGAAACCTTCATCTTTTGGCCGTTGACGCTGGTGGGTATGCCTTTTTCGAAGGTCATGGTAACATATTCTCCTTCGTCAGGAGCCTTTTCGGGGGTAACGCCCAGGACTAACAGGTGGTCGTAGTTGGGCTCATTGGCCGGATCCTCCAGCTCCAGGCCCTCATGACTGATGTGCCATAAGTTGCGGTCGCGGCTGTAGCTGTTGTCTGCGGAAAACGGCAGGTTGATGCCGTGCTGGCGGCAGTACTCAATCTCGTCTTCCCTGGACTTCATGGTCCATACATCGGTCATCCGCCATGGAGCGATGATTTTTAAGTCGGGAGCCAGTGCCTTGATGCCCAGCTCGAAGCGGATCTGATCATTGCCCTTGCCGGTGGCGCCGTGGCAGATGGCAGAAGCGCCTTCTTTT
>CAYWRB010000666.1:0-1917 GCA_964460025.1 uncultured Hungatella sp. | reverse complement strand
CTGGTTGGCTTATGTCAGAAGGGAGATTTGGTGGTAACGCAGGATTATGATGTTGCTGCAATGATTTTGGGGAAAGGTGCTTATGGTATCCATCAGAGCGGTAGAGTAAGATGAATATCAGAAGAAGGCAGATTGTGATTGACATCAGTAAAGATCATTCGGCAGTTATTCAGGCAGGTTCCATGCAATGGATGGGAGGAAGTGTTCAGGCAACATCCGGTGTAAAAGGAATCGGAGATCTTTTTGGTAAAGCGTTAAAGGGTGCTGTTACCAAAGAATCTGCTGTGAAACCGGAATATGTCGGAGAAGGATGCCTAGTACTGGAGCCTACATACAAATATATTATTCTTCAAGACGTGTCAAAATGGGGGGCAGTTGGTATGACCATTGAAGATGGAATGTTCCTTGCCTGTGATGCCCGCGTGAAAAGAAATGTCATTGCCAGGAAAAATGTATCTTCCGCTGTATTAGGTGGAGAAGGGCTGTTCAATATGAGTATTCAGGGAACCGGTGTGGTTGCTTTGGAATGTAATGTTCCAGAGAATGAACTGATTGAGGTCGAACTGGAAAATGATGAACTTAAAATTGATGGAAATCTGGCAGTATGCTGGTCATCCAACCTTGATTTTACTGTTGAAAGGACGACAAAGACACTGGTAGGATCAGCAGTCAGTGGTGAAGGACTTGTAAATGTGTATCGTGGAACAGGAAGAGTTCTGATGAGTCCTGTTGCGCCGACTTCTTCTCTGTTTGAATCGACAAATACAATCAGTGCAAAGGCCGCAGCGAAAAACAGCAACACATTAGGAAAGTAAATCAAGATTTATAGGAGAATTGAAATATGGCAAAAAAAGAAGAAAGATTTGAGGTTGTCTTTGCTGATGGTTCTCAGTTAAAAGATGCGGGTATTCGTCAGATTTTAGTAGACCATGAAACTGGCGTGAACTATTTGATTTGGAAATCAGGATATGCAGGTTGTATTACTCCATTACTTGACTCCGAAGGAAAAGTTGTAATTACCAAATAATTTTCAGATTATAAATTTCATAAACTCAGAATTCAAAAATTTTAGAGGTGGCATTATGGCATATGATTTGGAAAAAGAAAAAAGGGAAGCAATTGATGCTGGTAACAAGGCATTGAAAAGCCTTAGGAATGCACAGGACAACCTGAATAGTGCAAAAAACTGGGGGCTCTGGGATATGTTTGGAGGAGGATTTATCTCTACCATGGCAAAACACTCCAAAATGGACAGAGCAAAACAAAACATGGAACAGGCGAGATATGATCTTAGAAATTTCAGCAGGGAGCTGAATGATGTCAATATAGCCTGCCATCTGGATATTGAGACAGGTGATTTCCTTTCTTTTGCTGACTGGTTTTTTGATGGATTTGTTGTAGACTGGATGGTGCAGGATCGAATCAATCAAGCTTCTCGGCAGGTTGCAGAAGCAATTCGCAGAGTTGAAGGAATCCTCAGACAATTATAACGTGACTCATACTCTTTTGTTGGGTATTAGAATGGGCAGTAATTTACGAGATTTCCGTAAACTACTGCCCTCTTCTATTATTTTAGTTTTTCTTTTTCGGCATTTAATAGTTCAATATTAATATTATTTTCACTGGCGGTTTTATCAACCCACAGATTCAGTGAGTCAATAGCCAGAGATACTTCATCTAGTTTTTTACTGATAAAAGCAAAGTCTTTGATTTCATCATCTGAAATCTTCCCATCCCGTGCAATCTGGATCAGGCGGCTGGTCAATGGATTGATTTCGTTCAGGCTGGCAATGGTCATCTCTCTAAACTCGTGAAATACACGAGTCTAAGTCTTCTCATCAATCGTGTATTTCTGTACATAAAATAATTATACTGAAAACATAGAAAAACAGCAAGGACAAGTCAGGAAAAATGAGG
>CAYWRB010000665.1:0-1922 GCA_964460025.1 uncultured Hungatella sp. | reverse complement strand
ATGATATTTATGCATTACCGGATGGGAAACGTGCCGAATTGATTGATGGAAAAATTTATTATATGGCACCGCCAAACACAAGACATCAAATGATTGTTTCGGATTTACATTATCAAATAAAAGATTATATCAAACGAAATAATGGGGAGTGTATTATATTTCCTGCACCGTTTGCTGTGTTTTTAAACGAAAATGATAAAAATTATGTTGAACCTGATATTTCGGTTATTTGTGATAAAAATAAGATTACAGATAAAGGATGTAATGGCGCTCCTGACTGGGTTATTGAGGTTGTTTCACAAAGCAGCAGGCAGATGGATTACTATAAGAAGTTGTTTAAATATCGAACTGCGGGAGTCAGAGAATATTGGGTGGTAGATCCCGCAAGAGAACTTGTGACAATTTATAACTTTGAGAAAGACAGTATGGAAGAATACCTTTTTGATGAAGAAATATCTGTAGGGATCTATGAGGGATTTTCATTAAAAATTGAGTAAATTTTTTATATAGATGTAATAGTTAAGGAATGATCGGTAGGTGGTTTCATTTGACTGACGGACCAGGGGAAAAACTCTAGCATGGCTTCTCTTTTCGGAAATGGAGCAGGACCTTTCATCTTCTCCATGATATAGATGAGATAATGCAGCATTGCTGTACACGACTGTGCTTGCCTGTGCCCCGATATTATACGTCCTTTCGTATACTGAGCAAAGTATTGTCCTATGCATCTGGCCAATGTAATAAATCTTAGTCCATTCGTTTTATCAAAATCCAGAATTCAGGTCTGATCTGTAGATATAAAATAATCAATATATTTGTCATTGCCCAACATAATATATAGTAAACTAATTGCATCTGGCAAGTTTAAAATGAAAAATCTCGTAGTTCTTATGTAAGTGCTTCAAAAGATGACACCCAGTAAATCCGATTCCAATTTACTATACCGTCATCATCATGAATTGAGGCACTTACATTAATATCTCTCTTTCGATTCTCACTTTTACTGTTGTTTGACATACCGTATACCCATACCTTCCCCCATTAAGGTATCGCACCCTACGAACTAAAAAACGGCTCATACGAACCAGTAGTAATAATATCTGCTATTCGTTCTGATGCCCTTCCATCTCCGTAAGGATTTGATGCATGGGCCATAATACTATACGCTTCTTTATCATCTAGCAGCTTTGTGAATTCATTGTAAATAGAATTCTCGTCCGTCCCAACAAGCTTCAATGTTCCAGCCTCTATTCCTTCTGGCCTCTCAGTTGTATTACGCATAACCAATACTGGTTTCGCAAGAGATGGTGCTTCTTCTTGTATGCCTCCACTGTCAGTGAGAATAAGATAGGATGTTTTCATAAAATTGTGGAAATCAAAGACATCCAGAGGTTCAATTAAATGAATTCTATCATCACCTCGAAATACAATATCCGCCGCATCACGGACTAATGGATTCATGTGTATCGGATAAATTGCTTTCACGTTATCATGTTCATTCAGGACACGCTTAATCGCCCTGAACATATGTAGCATTGGATCCCCTAAATTTTCTCTTCTGTGTGCAGTTATAAGGATTAAACGAGAATCTTTACACCACTCCAACTCTGGATGAAAATAATCCTCTTTTACAGTAATCTTTAGAGCATCAATCGCCGTATTACCTGTAATAAAAATACTGCTTTCCTTTTCCCCTCTCGGATCAAATTTCCCAGTGGTGATCTACGCTTAACAAAAATAAATCAAAGTTTCATTATCAAGAACTATATTCTCTATACCATTCTGCAAATCTTCTAAGCCCGGTCCGCAAATCTGTTGAGGGCTTAAATCCAAAATCTCTTTCCAAATCACTGGTATCCGCATATGTAACTGGAACATCTCCTGCCTGCATAGGTACTAGTTCCTTATGAAGATCAAAGTCA
>CAYWRB010000664.1:0-1926 GCA_964460025.1 uncultured Hungatella sp. | reverse complement strand
CATACCCATGCAGCCATGGGGGACCATCGGAAATCTGAACATGAATGGCAGCCAGGAGGCCGCCGTGGTCAATGAAGAGGCCAGTTTATTCAAAGATATTTTTCGAAATGCAGTGAATCAGGTAAAAGAAACCCAGGCGGATGTGGAATACAAGCAGTATCTTTTGTCTACGGGGCAGCTGGATGATGCCCATACCCTTCCCATTGCTGAGGCGAAAGCCAGCTTGAGCGTGGATGTACTCATAGGGCTGAGGAATAAAACCATAGAGGCTTACAACGAGCTGATTAAGATGAGTGTCTGATGAGATTAATATTGACAAAGGTTGGATAAAGACGTGCAGAATTTAAAAGAAAGCTGGCAGAATGTGCCGGAAAAAACCCGGAAAATTATATTGGCAATTGCCGGGGTGACCGTGGTAATTGCCCTGATCGCCATACTTGCACTGAATCTTGGGAAGAAGACAGACTACTCTACCTTATTTACCGGCTTAAACCAGGATGAAGCCCAGCAAGTAGTTTCACTTTTACAGGAACAAGGGATTACATATCAATATAACGACAGTAATGGCTCCATACGTGTTCCGGCGGCTTCCGTGGAACAGACCAGAGTCAATCTTTTAAGCCAAGGCTATCCAAAGAGCGGTTTTGCCTATGACATGTACTTAGACAATACCGGTCTTATGAGTACCGAGTCTGACAAAAAGCAGCTGACCCGGTATGAACTCCAGGACCGTCTGGGAGCGACCATCCGGATGTTTGAGGGAGTACAGGATGCCAAGGTAACCATAAGCGAAGGTATAGAACAGCAATACGCTTTAAGCGATACGTCGGCAGTACCTGCCACTGCTTCGGTTATTATCACCATGCAGAACGGCAGCACCCTGACTCCGGAGAAGGCCCAGGCAGTGAAGAATCTGGTGTCCCATGCGGTTAAGGGAATGAACTTTGCCGAGGTATCGGTTTTTGATGCCAACACCATGTTGGAGGTAAGCGGTGAGGAGACCGGAAGTACGGCGGGATCTTCCACGGATTTAACCAGCCTGACCACTCTGGTAGAGAGCAATATCGCCGCCAATGTACGGCGGGTTTTAGAGCAGCTTTACGGCACCGGGAATGTGGCGGTATCCGTAAAGGGAACTTTGAATATGGAAAGTCTGATTCAGGAGATTACACAGTATACGACTCCTGATAAGATTGATGAACAGGATAAGACGGGGCTTCTGCAGTCAGAGGATATCAGTTCGGAAAACACTTCGTCCTCGGCCTTTACGGCAAGCGGAGTGGTGGGAGCTGATGCCAATGCGGATACGCCCAGATACACCAACAACGATGGTACAGGTCAGAATGCGGATACCTATTCCAACGGAACGGCATCCAGGCTCTGGCTGTACAATGTCTTAAAAGAGCAGCGCCAGATCAACCCGGGAGTGCTGGAAGATGTTTCCATTGGTGTGGTGATTAACACCGAAGACACCACCACCGTAAGCGAGAATGATCTGAAACGCCTGGTGGCTAACTCAGCCGGAATTCCGGTTGACACCGTGGATGATAAGGTCACCGTTGTCCGAGCTATGGGTCCGGTGAGAGAAGTTGCGGAGCAGCCTCCGGTTGTACCGGTTACCGGTCCTGCCGCTATTCTGCAGGTGATTCCGCTTCCGGTGCTGATAGCTATCCTTGCAGGCATTCTTTTGATGATCCTTCTTCTCGTGCTTCTGCTTGTCAGAAGCAGAAAGCGCAAGGCGCCTGAGGTTGTCATGGAAGGTGATGAGTTTATTGAAGGCGACCAGATGTCCGGCGGAGAACTTCCTGGCCTTGAAGAAGGGGAGATTCAGTCTGAAGATGGCCAGCCGATTACCGGAGCAGAGATGGGTGAAGAAGAAGACGAATTTGCTAAGAACGAGGAGATTCTCAATCTCCGTATGCAGCG
>CAYWRB010000663.1:0-1930 GCA_964460025.1 uncultured Hungatella sp. | reverse complement strand
GTAGATAATAGATATTGTTATCGAATCCCTTGAAAGAAAAGAACGGGCCATTCTCATTCCCTTCAGCCGTGTGGTTGAATACTACATCCAGATAGACTTCAATCCCATGCTGGTTAAATACCTGTATCAGATTCTTCAGTTCGTTTCCTTCACGATTATATTCTTTACTTGCGGAATAACTGGTATTAGGCGCAAAGAAGCTTACGGTGTTGTAACCCCAATAATTGTACAGCTTCTGGCCATCTACGATACGGTAATCCTGCATCTCGTCAAATTCAAAAATAGGCATCAGCTCCACCACATTAACTCCCAACTCCTTTAGATAGGGAATCTTCTCCATCAAGGCATCAAAGGTGCCCGGATGAAGAACGCCGGAGGACGGATCCTTCGTAAATCCCCTTACGTGAAGCTCATAGATGATCAGGTCCTCCACAGGAATCAACGGCTGCTTCATAGCCCCCCAGTCAAAGTCATCCTTTACCACCCTGGCTTTGTAGTGCTGTCCATAGGGAGACGTGTCCCCCCACTTGCTCTGTCCGGTCACTGCCTTGGCATAAGGGTCTAAAAGATATTTGTTCCGGTTAAAAATGATTCCCTTTTCCGGCTCATAAGGACCGTCAACCCGGTAGGCATATTCAAATTCCTCAATATTCAGTTTAAATACAATCATGGAATAAACATTTCCAATCCGATAGTGCTTTGGAAATGGGAGAACTGCAAAAGGCTCCGCCTCCTGCCGGTGAAACAACAAAAGTTCGATTTGTGTAGCTCCATGGGAATGTACCGTAAAATTCACGCCTCCGGGAATGGCTGTGGCTCCATAGGTCTCATAAAATCCTGGCCGGACCGCAAACCCGTCCAGATAGTCCATGGGAATCAAATGAATCGTTCTGGGAAGGCTTAATTTTTCCAGCTCCACCTTTGATTCTTCCGCTGCTGTTTTCTGAGACATCTCCTTCTCTTTTTGGCTCATAACGTTTCCTCCGCTTATCTAAACTTTGATATTTATTCTATCATTCTTTTTGTGGTTTGGGAATACTTTTGTCCTTGCTTATTTTCTCCATTTAGGCTAAAATATTGTCTATAAAGGAAGGCACTTCTGAAGAACATCTTTTGTCATATTTAGGATACTTTATCATGCTGCAGGTTCTCTTTGAAAGGAGTACGAATATGAAAAAGAGACGCAATACGGCACAAAAGATGAAGAAGGCAGGAGTTATCCTGATCTGTTTTATGCTACATCCGCCTGCTGCCTATGGTTCCACGGCCCAGGATATTGCCTCTGCATCCGGCGGGCTGATCCATGTGGAGCAGGAAGCTTTAGTTTCCGGCATTACCAATGAGAAAACCTTTGTTCCTGCATTTGAACATGCGGTTGCAGGCGCTTTAAGAGTCTGCGACGCTGCCGAACTGGTTCAGTACCCTTTCTATTATGGCGGGGACGGAATCGTATACCGGATTTCTGCGGACAGAGTTCTGTTTTTGCTGAACCGTCAGGCTGCTGTTCAGGAATGGCTTGAGAAGCATGTGCCTCTCATTGTTCCTGAAGGTACGGATCGGGAGAAAGCGGTCCGAATGATTTTTGACTATATTGTCGGCAATTATTCTTATGATTACGATGCTCTTACCGATTTTGATTCTATCCACGATTCCCAGGGAGCATACCGTATCATCACCACCGGCCGAGGAATCTGTTCCGGCTATTCTAAGCTTTTTCGAGGCATGGTGGAATACCTTCCTTTTAATATGCAGGGAGTTGTGGATTACAAGTCCCAGGACGTATCGTTTGTTCCGGTTGCCATTGTAAGCCGGACCGATGAGTGCGGGGGACATGAATGGAACGCCATCCGTAATCCGGCAGATGGTCTGTGGTATCATTATGATCTGTCTGAGACTGTGATGGATGGAGTAGAAAGATTTGGTTTGTCCG
>CAYWRB010000662.1:0-1935 GCA_964460025.1 uncultured Hungatella sp. | reverse complement strand
CAGCAATGTGGTGACAGGTGTCATGTCATTTGCGGAGATGGATGCTATGATGTATAAGATTGAAGGGGAAGACCTGTACCTGATCGGAACCAGTGAACACTCCATGATCGGTAAGTTTATAGATACGATCACCAAGGAGGAGGAGCTTCCCAAAACCATGACCAGCTATTCTCCATGTTTCCGCAAGGAGAAGGGGGCACATGGAATCGAGGAGAGAGGCGTATACCGGATCCATCAGTTTGAGAAGCAGGAGATGATCGTTGTCTGCAAGCCGGAAGATTCTCCAATGTGGTATGACAAATTATGGCAGAACACCGTAGACTTGTTCCGCTCCCTGGACATTCCTGTCCGAACCCTGGAGTGCTGTTCCGGAGATCTGGCTGATCTGAAGGTGAAGTCCTGTGATGTGGAAGCCTGGTCCCCCCGGCAGAAGAAGTATTTTGAAGTAGGTTCCTGTTCCAATTTAGGCGATGCTCAGGCACGGCGCTTAAAGATCCGCGTGGATGGACCGGACGGAAAATATTTTGCCCATACGTTAAATAATACGGTGGTTGCGCCTCCACGTATGCTGATCGCATTTTTGGAGAACAATCTGCAGGAGGATGGAAGCGTCCGGATTCCTGTGGTTCTGCAGCCTTATATGGGTGGGAAAACGGAGCTTCGGAAAAAATAAGCATAGAAGCAGTAAAAGGAAACAAGACGACCGTGAAATAGCAGTAAAAGTATCCGCTATTTCGCGGTCATATCTTTATCATCTGTTCTTTCATTCGGATATTTCTTCCGGAAGCTTTCGGGGATCAGCCAAAAGAGAGTAGTTTGTGTGATAAATCACAAAACCGGGGGCTCCCCCTGCCGCCTTTTTCACATGTTTCCTCTGAATATAATCAATTTCTACCTTGTCGTTGTTTCTCCCTTTGGAATAATAGGCTGCCAGGGCTCCTGCCTCCTCAAAAACCCGGTCCGGAAGCTCACGACCTTCTGTCTTTACGATCACATGGGAACCTGGAATACCTTTGGCATGAAACCACCAGTCATTTCCTGAGGCGAGTTTAAAGGTAAGTTCTTCATTCTGATAATTATTTTTTCCCACATAAATGTGAAATCCATCGGAAGACAGATAGTGGAATGGGCGGCTGGTGATCTTAGGTTTCTTGCTTCCCTGGGCACGGCGCCGGATATAACCGTATTCCATCAATTCCTCTTTTATCTGAACCAGATCATCTTCTTTCAGAGCAATGTCCAGAGCAGTACCGATGGATTCCAGGTGTTGGATTTCCCCGGATGTTTCCTCAGTTAACTCTGTCAGAGCCTCATAGGTGCGTTTCAGCTTGTTGTATTTGTCAAAAAATTTCTGTGAGTTTTCCTGAGGGGTCAGCTGAGGGTCAAGAGGAATTTTTATTTCCTCATTGGTGTAATAATTTAAACACTTTAACTCCTTTTCACCGCCTTTCAGCTCATAACCGTAAGTATTTAGAAGTTCTCCGTAGACCTTATATTTGTCTCGCTTTTCTGTGTCTTTCAGCTGTTTCATCTGCAGGTCGTATTTTTTATAGTTCCGTTCCAAAGCCGTCTGGACGATTCTCCGCAGATCCGAAGACTTCTGACGAATTCTGGTGATTACATTTTTAGAGGCGTAATATGTCTCTAACAGTTGGCTTACAGATGGGAAATCTTGGGTATGATATTCCTTGCCGTCCATACAGGTAAGCGGAAGAGAAGCGAATTCTACCGGCTCATCTCTGCGATAAATAATGTTGGGCGCGAAACGCCCTTCCTTCACATCCTCCATCATAAGGGTCAAAGTATGGTGGAGATGGATCAGTTCTGTCTCCGACAGTTCGTTGGCAGAATGATCACCGTCAATGGATGCCAAATGGCATAGCTCAATTCCCATGATGGGACTAATCCCCGTCAATTTTAAATACAACGCCTTTT
>CAYWRB010000661.1:228-1945 GCA_964460025.1 uncultured Hungatella sp. | reverse complement strand
TTTAGGCAAACCCCAAAATGGAGTGAAAATCATAAATGCTGATACAGGAGTTTTACATTTTCCGTCCGGTAAGGTCTGGAAGTTTACACAAAGCATGATAACCGATGCAGACGGTAACGATTATACGCAGGTGCAGGCTGCGGATGTAACAACGCTTTATGACATGAAAATGGAACTGGGGCAGGAGAATAAACGGCTTATGGAGGTAAATGCCCGCGCAAGGAAGCTCTACGCGGAACTTGACGAAATCGTCAGGGAGGAAGAAAAATTTGCTGCTAAAATCCGTATTCATGATGAGATGGGTGAACTGCTGGGACTTACCCGCAATCTGATGACGCAGAAAGAGGCTTCCCCTGAAAAGCTTAAGAGTGTGGCAAAACGATGGGAGCAGGTAACTTCCACCTTGGGAGCGTCCGCAGACAGTGGTGAGGAAATCTGCGATTCAGACACAGCTCTTGCACAACTTAAAGAACTCATCGCAGGTATTGGCGTGACCCTTCATATCCAGGGAGAGTTCCCCAAAAAAGGCAGAGCCGCCCGCCTGCTGACAGCCGCTATGCGTGAATGCGCGGTCAATACGGTCCGCCATGCAAAAGGCAGTGAAATGACAGTAGAGATTACAAAAAAAGATCATATTCTAACTGCTGTTATTACCAACGACGGGAAAATTCCGGAAGGCAAGATCATAGAGGGCGGCGGACTTTCTGCCCTGCGGCGAAGGATTGAAAGTGTGGGAGGCGTTATGCGCGTAGAGAGCGCACCCATATATAAACTTGTAATTACCTTTCCTGGAGAGGAGGAAACGGCATGATAAGGGTACTTCTTGTAGAGGATAAGAAAATGTCCCGTGATTGTATAATTGGTTATATGAAAGACTCCGGACGCTATGAACTTGCGGCACAGACGCCAAGCGCCGGTATGGTGGAAATGCTGTGTATGCAAAATCATATTGATTTAATTCTGATGGACGTCTGTACGGCAAATAACGAAGACGGCATCGAAGCAACTGCTACTATAAAGCGGCATTTTCCTGATATTAAAGTTGTGATTGTTACCAGTATGACGACAGTGGATCTTATCAAAAGAGCCAGAGAAGCAAAAGCGGACAGCTTTTGGTACAAGGAAACCGAGGGGGACGAGCTTCTTGATGTGATGGACCGGACAATGAATGGCGAGCATATCTATCCGGATAACGCGCCTCTTGTCCGAATCGGGAACATGACTTCTGCCGAGATTTCCGGCCGTGAACTTGATGTACTGCGCCTGATGGCAGAGGGGAACACAGATCGGGGTATTGCGGAAGAACTCTGTATCAGTGTATCGGCAGTCCGTTATCATGTGACGCAGCTTCTGCAGAAAACCGTGTCAAGCTTATTGCGGATCTAATCAATAAAGATTTTATTGTCCCAGGTTTATAATTCGTATCAAGACGCGCTTAAGCAAGTCTTGAATAAACCAGAATTTGCCAAAATCTGTACTCGAATTTAAAAAGAGTACAGATTTTTTTGCGTTATTTTTAAAAAAATCAAAAAACTATCATTTCTGATAGGGCGCTTTTTGAATAATATTCGTATAATTAAATTAAACATTAAGCAGAGGAGGAAGAATATGAAAAGAAATAATTGGAAAAAGATTTTTGCAGTATTGAGTATGTGTATGATAATTTTTTCCTGTATTGGCTGCAGCAATGTAAAGGATGGATCCGGTGAAGTGAATG
>CAYWRB010000661.1:0-218 GCA_964460025.1 uncultured Hungatella sp. | reverse complement strand
GTAGAGAAAGAAGAAGTAGTAGAGGCAGTTGTATCGGATAGAGGGTTTATCAAAGTAATGCCTCTTGACTTGCCGGATTATATTACTTCTGCGAAAGAAGACGAAGATTATATTCTCATGGCAAAAGAAGGCGATGGATACGGAGTGGGCGAATATGTCTCTATTGAAGCAGAAAAACCGGAAGATATAAATCCGGAGGCTTCTTTTTATAAATCTTA
>CAYWRB010000660.1:0-1953 GCA_964460025.1 uncultured Hungatella sp. | reverse complement strand
AGTCAGAGAATGTGAAGAACATTTACCACGAATTGTTTGATAAGGCAATTGAACGGTACAACGCAAAACAGAAAAGGAAAGACCGGAAAATTGAAGATTATTATGAGCACATCCGAACTGGGAAGCAGGAAAAAGTTTTTCACGAAGCAATCTTCCAGATTGGGAACAAGGATGATACCGGATGTTTAAGCCGGGAAGGGCAGATTGCCAGACTGGCATTGCTTGATTTTGCAAAAGTCTTTCAAAAGAGAAACCCACAGTTCCGGGTATTCGGTATATATCTGCATATGGATGAGGCGACACCACATCTTCATATTGATTTTGTGCCGTATGTAACTGGAAGTAAACGTGGGCCGGATACTAGAGTATCCATGAAACAGGCACTGGCATCCAGAGGCTTTGTCGGAAAGGGCAGGGAAAATACAGAATATAATCAGTGGATGGAATCGGAGAAGCAAGAGCTGGCGAAGATCGCAGAAAGATATGGGATGATCTGGGAGCATAAAGGTACACACCGGGAGCATTTGGATGTCTTAAACTTCAAAAAGGAACAGCGTGAGCAGGAAGTGGCAGCTCTGGAAGAGCAGAAAGCACAGCTGCAGAAGGAAACGGCTGCTTGCCATGAACTGGCAGATAATCTCCATGAGGAATTGAAGCAGACTGGGGATGAGCTGCAGAAAAAGAAAGCAGAGCGTGCCCAGGCAGAAAAGGAAGCAGAACAGGCAAAAGCAGCTGCCGATAAATATGAGAAAAGTCTGAACAAAGCAAAAATTATTGCAAAAGAGCTCCAGAAATATGCCGGTGAATTCTCGAAACCGGTTGATGAGGTACTTCCAGAGGCTGGGATGCTGGAAAGTGCCAAGAGCTACCGAGATAAAAAAGCATTTCCGGTAATCAGTGAACTGAAAGAGCTGCTATATGGTTTGTACCTGAAATATATACAAGTAAAAGAACAGTTAAATCAGGTCGTTTATAAGTATGATAGATTGAAAAATTCTAATCATATATTAGCGGAGCAGAAACAGGAATTGATAAGTGAAAATGCTGTTCTTCGGGAAGAAAATGAAGATTTTTGGAGATTAAAAAGGGCGGTTGGAGAAGAACGTTCCGAATATCTCATTCAGAACGAAAAAAGCAGAGAGATGGATGAGAAAAACAGAAGAAAAGTAAATAAGCGGTCGCATGATCGGGACGCAAGATAAGGAGGATTAACGCTATGGAAAAACATATTTACGATGATAAGAATGGTCTGGGCTATACACTGTATGGGGATTATTATCTGTCGGATCTGGAATTGCCTGAGGACGAAGAAGCACATTACGGAAAGTATGGAATGCTGCGGAAAACTTATCTCAAGGAGTATAGAAAACCGTACTATCAGATGTTGATGCTACAAGGGAAACTTAATAAACATCTGAACAGGGGAGATCGGGAAGCGCATGAGCGGATGGAGGTACTGGTAATACAAATGGCAGAAAAAGAGAGAGTTACGGAACAGTTGAAGGAAGAACAGTCAATGCTATGGGTACAAAGAATGAATGAGATAAGGAATATTGCAGAGGAGATTGTGCTGGCAGAGATGATATATGTATAAACAAGAAAAGAATTCTATGGCTACTCCGTAAATGGGGTAGCCTATAATTATGAATTATACGAGAAAACATTACTCATATTCTTCTGAAGTTTCGAGATCATTTGAAATTGTATTGTCCCAGATGGATTCTTCAATGGCTTGCAGACATTCGTCGGTATGCTTCTTGATATCCTGCCCCCAGAAATGAATGACAGTATATCCGAGAAATAGAAGTCTTTTGTCATTTTCCCAGTCACGGGAGCGATTCCGCTCGATTTTCTTGATCCAATAGTCTGGATTTTTACCTTTCTCAAGACGGAGTTTTAATATTTCCCAGTCTTTTCCATGAAAAAATTCACTGTCACAAAAAATAGCAATTT
>CAYWRB010000659.1:619-1967 GCA_964460025.1 uncultured Hungatella sp. | reverse complement strand
CTGCAAATAATACCTGCGGACATGATATCTCCGGAAAAACAGAGTAAAATTTCTGTTTTTCAAATCCGGCCCCCAAAAGCATACTTTTAAGATCTGCTTTGGCATAAAGCCTTCCCCTCAGTTCTTCCTTGTCCCTATCGCTGATTCGTCTGTAATTTTCTATGCTGTCAAAATTTCTGTCAGTAAAAGGATCTTTATCCCCGCAGAAATACCGGATTCCAAATCGATTGTCAGCACACAGAAACAGCCTGCCTTCCCTTTTCAATCCCTCATGGGCCTTTTTCAGAACTTCTTTGATTTTACTTTCCTTCCCATATTGGACGGCATCAGCAAGGACAATGTAATCATACTTCCCTGTCTCTATGTTTATCGGATCGATTATCCTTTGGCATTCTGTCTTCAATCCTTTTTCTGCCAGAGCTTCTGCCAAAGCAGCATCAAGCTCCGTGTCTGCCGTTATGAACAAAGCATGTCCGTTTTCTTTGAACTCATACCACTTCAGCAACCCCTTTGGCAGTTCATATACCAATTCTTTCGTTGTCATATACGATTCCTCTTTTACCTGAGTTCTCTATTTGCAGAGTTTCATAAAATAATTTGTCGATTCCATTGGGGACAAAGGCAGTCTATAGACAGAGATATCCTCTTCTGAAATACCCTCTGCACACAGCTGCTCTTTTATCTCTTCTCCATGAGTACGATTGGCAATCAAATAATGGGCTTTCGGATACCTTTTAACAGCCTCCTTAGGCGCCAGTATGTGATATTTCCCATACCGTCCTCCCCATTTTTTCTTATCATTATCACAAAAAGCCTGAATCGTATCAATTTCATTCATTCTCATCAGGCACAAGGCATAAGAGGCTGCTTTCCCTGCACTGAAAATTACAATCTGTTTCTGGTCTGACATCTTCTTTATAAAATCCCGAAACAGTGCGTATCCTGCTTCTGAGCTTATAGACACATAGGCCTCCCAAGCTTTCGGAGCTTCCGTAAATAACCGCATCTCAATCCAGTGCTTCGGAAGCATCTCCTCCTGTTTTAACAGACCGTTTTCTCTGTCCTCTTTTATGATCTCCCGAAATTCCTCCAGGGCTTCCCTGGTCTCACTGTCCGGTTCACTTACTCCTCTGAGAGTGATATATGGCTCCAGGGCCATCATCACTGTCTCTCTGGCTATAAAAGAGCGCTTTTTGATGTCCTCCATATTTTCCTCTCTCATCCGTCTGCGTATATATCTGCACTCCGCCAAATTATATCTGACGCAGCAGGGATTATAGGTGGATGAAGAACTATTATCCCGCCGGTACCGATAAAAAGATTGATTCAAAAACATACCTCTCCGTAA
>CAYWRB010000659.1:0-604 GCA_964460025.1 uncultured Hungatella sp. | reverse complement strand
CTCTCATTGAGACGTATCTTAAATTCCCTTAGAAAGGATAGTCTATAGATTCCGTTCCATATGTAGATATCATTAGACAGCTGCTTTCCTGTAAAATATTCTGAAGAAAGAATCTGGTTACAGTCAGGCATCGGATAGCTTAACTGATAGCGCTCTTCTTTTGCGGGAGTAATAAATACGTCAAATCCAGCCTTGGCAAAATCCAGGTCATACTTCACCGCCGTGTTATATAAAACTTCATACATATTCGGTTCGATATAATCATCTGTCTCTACAATCCCCAGATACTCCCCCACAGCCATTTCTATCCCAAGATTTACCTGATAACCATAGCTTTTCTTATGGAACTGAAGCAGACGGATGCGGCTGTCTGCAGAAGCATATTCCTTTAGTATTTCATAAGTACCATCTGTAGAGCCGGCATCAATACATAAAATTTCAATATCAGTTAATGTTTGATTTATCACACTCTCTATACACTCACGGATATATCCCGCCACATTTAAGGAGGGCATGATTATGGAAACCTTTGGCATAGTACACCTCTTATCTTTTTAAAAATCTTTTTGTTACCTATCAGCAATAATATATGCATAGACAGAAT
>CAYWRB010000658.1:0-1972 GCA_964460025.1 uncultured Hungatella sp. | reverse complement strand
GGCCGAAAGGTCTACTTTTACAACACAAGTATCAATGGGATGCTTGGAAACACGGAAATATTTTTGAAGAAGATGGAATATGTGTTTCGCTGCTTTGAAGGCAGAGAGGATTCCTGCCTTTTGTGGCGGCCACATCCGCTTTTGGAGTCTACCTTTGATTCTATGAGGCCGGAATACAGGCCTTGGTATGATCAGCTGAAAAAGAGATTTGTGGATGAAAATCTGGGGATTTATGATGACACGCCGGATATGACAAAGACCATTGCATGGTCGGATGCTTATATTGGAGATTCCGGAACAAGCGTCACATCGCTTTTTGGGATTGTGGGTAAGCCGCTGTTTATCTTTAACAACTGGATCAATACGCTTCCGGAGAAGGATGACTGGCGCGGTGAAATGATAAATCCTGCCTTTGATATGTGGGGAGACGATAGATATCAAATTACAAAAAATAATCAATTATGGTTTTCCGAAAAGAATGATTACCATTATAAGTTTTATATGGATTTGGGAACCGGATATTCTGCAGGCGGGTATTACATAAGGGCGGTGGAGATCAAAGGAAAAATCTATGTTCTCCCGGGCAACGCCCAGAATCTTCTGATTATAAAGGATAAACGGATAAGGAAGATCGATTTCAAGACTCAGATTGCACAGCCGGGAGCATTCTGCAGCTGTTGGTACAATGAGAAATATATATTTTTGTTCCCCAACCAGTATCCGCTGCTTTTGCGGTTCAATATAGAGACGGAGGAACTGCAGGGGATTGAGGGGATTCGGGATTTTTACGTAAGGAAAAGTATGACGGACGGGGAATGGAAGATCGGCGGTATCGGACTTTATGGAAATGAACTGGTCTTTGGATCCCCGGAGGACAATGAGTTTATTTTCCTGAATATGGATACGTTGCAGGCAAGGGGGCTGTGCAGCCATTCTGAGAGTAATCTTGGAACCCAGGGGATTGTAACGGATGGCGAGGAGCTGTGGCTGCTGCCTTTGAACGGGATGACCATTACACGCTGGAATCCAAAGACAGGGGAAATAAGGGAATATGATGATGTGCCACAGGAGTTTAAGTCCATCAAATGGCCTTATGAGACGGAATGTGAAGAGCGGCCCTTTGGATGGATGGCTTTTTCAAAAGAGGGGGAGAAGGAGCAGATTGTGATTTCTCCCAGCTGGGGAAATATGTATCTGACCCTTGACCGAGAGACGGGGGAGATGGAAGAGTGGGAGCCGCCGGTCCCCTTTGCCAACCGTGGAAAGAATGGGTATTTTGCTACGGGAGGGATGGGGAGTTTTGTCATTACGTATCCGCAGATGGGAAAGGCGGACTGCCGGATCTGGTATGCGCCGGAGAGAAAACTTTATGACATCAATCTTGATACGAAAGAGTGCAGCGAGGTAACAATCGAGTTTGATTACGAAGAGCTGAAAGCCCATGAACCGGGATTTATGGAGGATTCCCAGTGGCTGCAGTATTGTCTCAGTGAGAATGCATTTAACTCTCTGGAGGACTTTCTGGATGGTAAGGTAACAGGAAATCCATTCGACAGGGATAGGCAGATAAAGTCATTTTCAAAGATCAATGCAAGCACTGACGGGAGATGCGGGGAGAAGATTCACCGGATAGTGTGTGGGAAAGAATAGAAAGAATAAGGATTAGAGAAAAATCCAGGATAGTCGGTGTGAAATACGTTTATGCTTCGTAATACAGGGAGAGGAGGACTGCAGTGGTATTATGGTAAAAGTAATTACATATGGGACCTTTGACCTCTTCCATGAGGGGCATTACCGATTGCTGAAAAGAGCCAAAGCGTTGGGGGATTATCTGATTGTAGGAGTGACCACGGAGGCTTATGACAAGGCGAGAGGGAAACTGAATGTGGTGGATTCTCTGATGACCCGTATAGAGAATGTGAAAAAGTCAGGGTTTGCAGACGAGATTGTTATTGAGGAAACCCAGGGGCAG
>CAYWRB010000657.1:0-1981 GCA_964460025.1 uncultured Hungatella sp. | reverse complement strand
ATTATCTTTTTTCAGTCCCAATGCATTCAGCTGATCCAGTTTCCATATGCCCCCCAACTCTTCATAGAGAATATCATCATCCGCCTCCGGCGTATCCTTTTCCAGCTTATCTGTCAGATATGCCCCGGCCTTTTTACACAGTCCCCGAAGCTTTTTCAGCACTTCCACCGCCGTCCTATAGTGTTTTGCATCCTGATCCTTCTGAAACGCCTCCATCTCCAGAATCAGCTGATTCAGATACAACTGGGGCCCCGGCAGATAATAATCCCCCAGCTGCTTTGCCAGATCACGATATGTCTTCAGAGACACGCTTCCCATAGTAGAAAGCCCTGACCGCATCAGCCCGCGAATCAGATCCTCCGTCATCTTAAGCCCTTCCAGCTGTTTTTTTATCTTTTTAGCCTTTGCAGCTTTACCGGCCTTCTGGCGTCTGGCAGCTGCCTTGGCCGCCTCTGCCGCTGCCTGGGCGGCCTCCTCCTCTGACATTTCCTTTCCTTCTAAACCTTCCGAACCGTCCCCGGCCCCTTTATCTGCTTCCCCTTTCTTTGCCTTCTTTTCCCGTTTCTTTAAAATATCCTCCGGAATCTCCCCAACCGCAAACTCCTTGTTCAGAGAAATCTCGAATAACAGCGCAAGGCTGTGTTTGCAGGGAAACTGCCTGCTGGGACAGCTGCAACGAAATACCGGAGAAGCCTCATCTACAAAATCTGCAGACACCACATAGTTGGATTTTCCGCTTCCCTTACATTCTCCCATATAAAACGTATCGTCTGCCGAACGTATATGGGATACAAATCCTCCTCCGGAAGAAATCTTCCTGGCATTGGCCACCGCATTGGGATTGGGTGCATAGGCAATAATCTGCTGTTGTGTAATTGTCCTCATAATTCTCACATCCTCCTCTGACGGAACCTACTGAAAAATTTATGTTAACACTATCATATCACCATTTCTTTCCATAAGCCACTACTAAATTTCTGTCAAAAACCTTTGACTCCCGGTACAAATCCACGTATAATATCCATGAAGTAAAAACTTGTGTAACTATAAAGTCAAAGACTGAAAAGCTACTACTTGTCAACATACGAGGAGGTTTCTTATGAAATTTTATAATCAAAAATTCACTCTGGACTACCCCGTATCAATCTCTCCCGTGGCGGAAATTGCGGGTTTTCCGGTCTGCCCCGGCCTGTTTGACGTAAACGGCGCCATGTGTCTTTCAGACGGCGTAAATTTTACCATCCACACCCACCACGGAACTTATTGTGAACTTCTGCTGTTCCGCCACAGAGAAGAAGAACCCTATGCCGTTCTTCCTTTTCCTGACGCCTATAAAATCGGCGATGTCTATTCCATGATCGTATTTGGTCTGAACATCGAGGAGTTTGAATATGCATATCGGATTGACGGTCCTTACCAGCCTGAAAAAGGCCTTTTATTTAATAAACGAAATATTCTATTGGATCCTTACGCCAGAGCAGTGGCCAGCCAGCGTGTATGGGGCGAGAAAAAGAGCGGCTCCTATCTGGCCCGTGTGGTAAAAAATACCTTCGATTGGGGAGATGCCCCTCAATCTTCCCGCGAGCTCAGTGAGCTGGTGATCTATGAGCTTCACGTGAGAGGCTACACCCGCCATGAATCCTCCGGAGTCACCCACAGAGGCACCTTCTCCGGTTTAAAAGAAAAAATTCCTTATTTAAAGGAGCTGGGAATCAACGCGGTAGAGATGATGCCGGTCTTTGAGTTTGACGAAACCATGAATTCCCGGACCGTAGACGGCAAGGTTCTCTTAGAATACTGGGGCTACAACTCCGTAGGTTTCTTTGCCCCCAATACCAGCTACGCCTCCTCCCCGGAATACAACGAGGAGGGAAATGAACTGAAGGAACTGATTAAAGCCCTTCATGACAACGGAATCGAAGTTATCCTGGACGTGGTGTTCAATCACACCGCCGAGGGCAACGAATTAGGACCTACCTTC
>CAYWRB010000656.1:0-1995 GCA_964460025.1 uncultured Hungatella sp. | reverse complement strand
ACATGATGCCGGAACGCATACAGTCAATGGTGTTTTTCCCGATGACATTTCCCGGTGTATCTAGGCTGATGAAGGGAAGCTGGGCAGTTTTATTGCTTAAGGAATCCAGGGAGACCCGAAGGCCTGGAAGAATCACGCCGCCGATATAATTTCCGGAAACGTCCACCACGGACATGGTGGTGGCGGTTCCCATGTCGATGATGATGATGGGGCAGGGGTACTCCTTAATGGCAGCCACCGCGTCCACGATCATGTCGCTTCCCACGGTCTTGGGGTTATCCATGATGATATTCAGGCCGGTTTTCATGCCGGAGCCCACTAACATGGGACGGAAGCCGCAGATTTTTTCTACGGCGGACAGTATGGTGGAGTTTAAGGGCGGAACCACGGAGGAGAGGATGGCTCCTTCGATGGAAGAGGCGCTGATGCCGTAAATCTCCAGAATGCTTTTTATGTTTACCGCGTATTCAAGGTCTGTTTTTCCACTGTTGGTGGTAACCCGTTCTACAAAATACGTTCTGTCGTTGTCGATTCCTCCGATAACAATGTTGGTGTTCCCCATATCGATTGCTAAAATCATGACAGACTCCTTTCTTTCCCAAACCATTTATGATATAATCTGGCAAGAGGATGGCACCGGTATGGGTTCACATCCCCAAAGCAATATAAATCTAACATATTTTTATAAAAAACTCCACGGAGGAAATACATGTTAAAGGGAAAGACAGTGGTTTTGGGTGTCAGCGGAAGCATTGCCGCGTATAAGATTGCTTCTCTGGCCAGCAGTTTAAAAAAACTGAATGCGGATGTTCAGGTAATGATGACGAAGAACGCCACGGAATTTATTACGCCTGTGACATTTGAAAGCCTGACCGGCAATAAATGTCTGGTGGATACCTTTGACCGGAATTTTGAATTTCAGGTGGAGCATGTGGCTCTGGCAAAGCGGGCGGATATCTTTATGCTGGCTCCGGCTACGGCCAATGTGATCGCCAAGGTGGCTCACGGGCTGGCTGACGATATGCTGACCACCACATTTCTGGCCTGCAAATGTCCCAAGTACATTTCTCCGGCTATGAACACCCAGATGTATGAGAATCCCATTACTCAGGATAATCTGAAGATTTGTGCTTCCTATGGCATGCATGTCATTGATCCGGCTACAGGGTATCTGGCCTGCGGAGATACAGGGGCAGGGAAGATGCCGGAGCCGGAGGTTCTTTTAGACTATATCATTCGTGAGATTGCCTATCCTAAGGATTTAGCAGGGAAGAAGATTCTGGTGACGGCAGGGCCTACCAGGGAAAGTATTCATCCGGTCCGGTATATTACCAATCATTCTACGGGAAAGATGGGGTATGCCATTGCCAAAGTGGCGGCCTGCCGCGGGGCGGAGGTGACTCTGGTGACAGGGCCCGCACAGATAGAAAAGCCCAGATTTGTGAAGATAGAAGAGGTGGAAACCGCCAAGGAGATGATGCGGGCAGTGCTTTTAGAGAGCAAGGAACAGGATGCTATCATCAAGGCGGCGGCAGTGGCGGATTACCGGCCGGCAGTGATGGCCCGGGAAAAGATTAAGAAGGAAAGCGGGGAGCTTAATATTCCTCTGGAGAAAACGGATGATATTCTGGCTTACCTGGGGCAGCACAAGAGGGAAGGACAGTTTTTGTGCGGATTTTCCATGGAGACGGAGAATCTGCTGGAGAATTCCAGGGCGAAGCTTAAGAAGAAGAATCTGGATATGGTGGTGGCCAACAGTCTGAAACAGGAGGGAGCCGGATTTGGGACGGATACCAATGTGGTGACGCTGATTACCAGAGATGGGGAAGAGGCATTGGGGAAGATGAGTAAGGAAGAGGTGGCAGACCGGATACTTTCCAGAATTTTTTCCAATAGATGATTTGCTTTCGCTGAAATGATAGAATCAGGAAAAGGTGATTAGGAGGATAAAGGTTATGAGATACGAAGAGTTTGAAATTTCGGTGGAGGGACAGC
>CAYWRB010000655.1:0-2005 GCA_964460025.1 uncultured Hungatella sp. | reverse complement strand
TAAAAAAGATCGGCGTCTATGTTCTTTTTATGAATGACAATATCAATACGAAGGACACGGACGCAGAACTGCGCCTGACAATTATGGCGTCCATCGCACAGGAAGAAAGCCGCAGGACTTCGGAGCGCGTGAAATGGGGACAGAAGCGCCGGATGGAGCAGGGCGTTGTGTTCGGCCGCGATATGCTGGGATATGATGTCCGGGGAGGAAAGCTCTATATCAACCAGGAAGGTGCAAAGACGGTACGGCTGATCTACCACAAATTCCTGGAGGAAGGAAAAGGCACCTGTACAATCGCCCGGGAACTGAGGGAGGCTAATATCGAGACTTCTACCCATATGAAGGGATGGTCCAATACGGTGATTCGCCGGGTCTTAAAAAATGAAAAGTACTGTGGTGATCTGATTCAGAAAAAGACCTATACTCCTGATTTCTTAAGCCATGAAAAGAAGATAAATCTGGGGCAGGAGGAATATGTTATCCTGCGGGACCACCATGAACCGATTATCAGCAGAGAAACCTTTGAGAAAACCCAAAAGGAGCTGGAACGCCGCGCTCTCTCCAGAGAGCAGAAGGCAAAGCACAGCAGCCGGTACTGTCTTTCCGGCAAGATTCAGTGCGGATGCTGCGGCTCCCGGTTTGTCTCAAGAGTAAAAAGGCGGAAGGATAAAAGCCGGTATAAAGCATGGCGGTGTTATGAGGCGGCACGGCACGGACTTCCGAAAACGGATCAGGCGGGCAATCAAATAGGCTGTGCAGTCAGCCGGCAGATCCGTGACGAGGATTTTATGGAGATGATTCAAACGGTGATCCGGAGTTTACAGCACAACAGAGAACGGCTCATTTCCGATCTGGCTGAAATTGTCCGGTCCGTTTTGGCAGCTTCCGAAGGCGGGGAAAGGGATGTGGGCAGGCTGGAACGAAAGCTTGAGATGGTTGCAGAGAAAAAGGAGCGGCTCCTTGATCTGTACCTGGGACAGGAGATTTCCAAAGAGGACTGCTGCCGGACGCTTAAGCGTTATGATGGGGACATGGAGGAACTTAAGAGGCAGCTGAAAGAGGTCGGAGAGAGGGAAGAGATTCCTGCCGATCCGGAAGAAAGGATGGCAGACATTACCGGCGCCATCCGTGGCCTGGCCTGGGGAGAAAAGCAGGATGATACGTTTTACCGGAATATGGTGGAAAAGATCGTTGTCCGCAGCAGGGATCATATTGATATTTACCTGAAGCAGCTTCCCTACAAGTGGTCTTTTGTACAGGAAAATTAAAAAAAGGAACGGAAGCTCCAGGCTGGACTTACTGATATTGAAGTGGTATTATTAAGCGGAAATAAAGAAAAGGAGAGCGATATGGGAATCATAAGTTCAGAGTATGGAGACAGGCTGGAACACTGGGTCAGGACGTTAAAAGAGGATTTTTATATGCCTTTGGGACAGCTTTCCTGGAAGATGTTCCGGACCATGGAGCAGTTAAGCCTTGAGGAAGCAAAGGCACAGGATTACCAGCCGGCAGAGCCGGGAGCTACATGGGGAAATACATACGAGTACGGATGGTTTTTTACAGAGGTGCAGATTCCTTATGAGGCGGAAGGAAAGATGATTGCCTTAGATCTGAATCCCGGCGGCGAATCCACGGTTTTTGTCAACGGGAAGCCTTTCGGAACCTACCGGGCGGATTGGGTGAAGCAGAAGCACCATTATGTGGAGGACAACATTCTGACCTGGAAGGCAAAAGGCGGAGAGCATTTCGAAATTTATATGGAAACCTATGCAGGCCACTACTATCCGGAAGAGCGGAAGGGACGGGCCTGCGCCACAGGACCGGTTCTTCCCGGACTGTATAGAGACTGGCTTACGGAAGGCGCAAGGCGGACGTTGGGAGAGGGAACCTTTGGAATCTGGGATGAGGACGCCTATCAGCTCTATATGGATGTGGAGACCCTCAGAAGCCTTTTTAAGGTCCTGGATGAAGATTCCCTGCGGGCGTCAAAGATTGCAGACGGGCT
>CAYWRB010000654.1:0-2006 GCA_964460025.1 uncultured Hungatella sp. | reverse complement strand
CCTGCAGCACCAGTGACACCGCCTCGGGAATGGTCATGAAATACCGGATAATATCCCTATGGGTAACCGTCACCGGTCCTCCCTCTTCAATCTGTTTCTTAAACAGAGGAATCACGGATCCGTTGCTTCCCAGCACATTGCCGAACCGGACGGCCACAAATTCCGTCTTGGAATGGCGGTTCATCATCTGCACCACCATCTCGCACATTCTCTTGGAAGCTCCCATGATGTTGGTAGGGTTCACAGCTTTATCCGTAGAAATCAGCACGAAACGATCCGTGCCATACTTGTCCGCCGCCACGGCTGTCTTATATGTACCGAAAACATTATTTTTAATGGCCTCATTGGGGCTGTCCTCCATCAGAGGAACATGCTTGTGGGCCGCCGCATGGTACACAATATTGGGCCTGTATTTTTCAAACACAGACTCCATCCTGTGGGTATTCCGCACGGAGCCGATGAGAACCACCAGGTTTAGATCAGGGTACGTCCGCTTAAGCTCCTGCTGCAGGTCATAGGCATTGTTCTCATATACGTCAAACACAATCAGCTGTTTCGGGTTGTGGCTGGCAATCTGGCGGCACAGTTCGCTTCCGATGGAGCCGCCGCCGCCGGTGACCAGCACCACCTTATTGCTTACATAATCCATGATCTGGTTCAGATTGACCCGGATCGGTTCCCTGCCCAGAAGATCCTCGATCTGTATCTTCCGAAGCTTGGAGACGCTTACCTCTCCGTTGAGAAGCTGGTAGATTCCCGGCAGAAGCTTAATCTCGCAGCCAGTCTCCCGGCAGATCTCCAGAATCTTCTTGGTCTCTGCCGCCGGCGCCGACGGCATGGCCACATAGATCTCCTCGATCTCATACCGTCTGGCCAGTTCCGGAATATCATCCCTTCCCCCGGCAATCAATATGTTATTTAAATATTTTCCCTGCTTATTTTTATCATCATCGACAAAGCACACCACTCTTCCCTCAGTGTATGTACTGGTCAGCATCTCTTTCAATATCACGGAGCCTGAGGTTCCGGCTCCCACAATCATGATCTTTTTGCCTGCACCATTGCCATAGCTGGACTTTAAGGCGCGCCCGATCCGGTAGGACAGCCTCACCAAGGTGACGCAGGAAGTCAGTGCTGCAAAGCAGATCGCATAATAGCTTCTGGGAACCCGCAGCTCCAGCATGGTCATCCCGGATATCTGGCACAGCGTAGCCAGGGTACAGGCTGTGACGATATGCATCTCCTCCCGCATCCCCGCCACACTCCACATAAAGGAATACAGCCGTAGCAGGAAGAATATAATAACCGTAACCACCGTATAGAACGGTGCATATTTCAGCACCACTTCCATATAATCCGGAGGTATCCTGGATACCTGCATATCAAACCGAAGCCATAAGCCCAAAAAGCTGCTGAATTGGATAACCAGGATATCGATAATCAGCAGCAATATCATTCGTACTCTCTTTCCTCGCGGAAGCAGCTTATCTATCATTATGTCCACCATTTCCTTTTACTTCTGTAATGTCTCATTTTTCATGCTTCATTTTTCGCAGACTTTATGATAGTATATCATTCTTAAAATTATAATTCAACTGTAACAATTTACAAGTTATTAATATTTTCTTAACATAATTCATAAAATAACCAAATATTGGATTTTACTCCAGATTTGGAGCAATTACAGAGAAATTCCCAGATCATTTTCCACATAAAATAAGCGAGTATCGACTTTTCCCTTTCCATCGATACTCGCTTTCAGGCTATTTCATCCATTGGACTATACCTCTCTTTTTGAGTATTTCTTAAAAACTTTCATCTTCTTGGACTTTGTTCTTAAGATTTATCTATATTAATTTTTTTCTACCAATCCTACTTCTGCTTTCCCCTCTTCTATGTATCATTTCTTTATATATTTTCATATTCTTCTAATGGTTATTCTTGAAAATCTCCTGTCGCACCAACAATACTTTCTCGTCATATCATCAAACGACTTATCTTCTTCC
>CAYWRB010000653.1:0-2009 GCA_964460025.1 uncultured Hungatella sp. | reverse complement strand
ATTCAGCACTCCATTGTCATAGTTGAAAATATAATATTGAATCGCTCCCATGATAACTCCTGAGATCATGATGGGCATGTAGAGGATCAGACGCACCAGATTCCGTCCCTTAAACTGCCGGTTTACAAACAAAGCGGCAGAAAGGCCGGCAATGTTCTGGAGCAGGGTGCTGCCGAATCCATAGATAAATGTGTTCGCTGTGGACCGCAAAAAGACCTTGTCCGTGAAAATGGAACCATAATTTTCAATGCCGACCCACCTCATTTTCTGGGAATATCCGTTCCATTTAAAAAAAGACACCTTCACCGCGTTTCCCAGAGGAACGATCATAAAAATAAAGATCAATAAAAAAGCCGGAATACACAGTGACAGAAGCATCCATTTCCGCCTCTTTTCCATTTGCCTTCCTCCTATTTTGAAACAACGGGAGCCTGTAAGCTGACTCCCGTTCCTCTGTTAAAATGTTTCTCGTTTCAGTCCGCCGAACCCGCAAAGTCTTTACTCTTGTGACGCCTCGTACAGATCTGTATAGTTTTCTCTCAGGTAATCGATCACTTCCTGCTTGCTCTCTTCTGACTGATCTTCACAGAACATTCCGGCAGCTACCTGGAATACGCCCCACATTCCTGACGGCATGTACTTTCTGTCCCACAGATTGTCATAGAACACATCGGGATAGTGAGATTCCATCTCTTCCATCAGGCCCATTCCATAGGACTTGGAGGTCTGGCAGGGCAGAGTGCTGATCTCGCCGGCAGCGCTGTTGATTCCGTCCGCGTTTTCTGAAACATAGTTTAAAAATGCCTTGCACACATCCATCTCCTTGGTATCTTTCCAGATGCCGAAGGAAGCTCCCTCTCCGATTCCGCAGAATCTGGCACCGCCTTCTTTGCTGGCGCAGATGGGGATCATGGCCATAACTACATCTGGATTCTGGGCTGTCACGGCTGTCTGGTAAGAGGTTCCGATTCCCACGATAAACGCGCACTCGTTTCTGGCGCAGCGCTCAATAGCATCTGCCTGCTTGATGGTTCCGCAGTCAGCATACAGATATCCGTTGTCAAACCAGGTCTGAAGATAGTCCAGGATGGTCTTAAAGTCAGCCCAGTCCCAGGTTCCGTTTAACATGGCCTCGTTGTCGTTAAACTGAGCTCCTTCATAGCTGAGCCAGGACCCGTTGGCATTGGCCAAGGCGCCAGCGGAAGTAAAGTAGTTTGCTATGGGGGTAAATCCGGCTTCCTTAATCTTGTCGCAGGCCGCGTTAAAGTCCTCCCATGTCTCAATAGCCCAAGGGTCAACCCCTGCCTCCTCGCAGACATTCATATTGACCGCGGTTCCAAGGCAAGACCCTGTGGTCATCAGGGTGTACAACTTCCCGTCCGTATCCTGGATCACGCCCAGGGCGGCTTTGTTCAGCTTGCCGGCCCACGGTTCGCCGCTTAAATCTGTCAGATATTCTTTATAACGGATCAGGGACCAGCCATGGGTCTCAAAGATATCCGGAAGGTCGTTGGACGCCATCCTGGTCTTCATGGTGCTCTCATAATCCTCGCCGTATTCATCCAAAGTCACCTTCACGCCTGTCTCGCTCTCAAAATCTGCGATCACCTGCTTGTACGCGTTTAAGGTATCGCCTGACAGGTAGGTAGCAATCTCAATGGTTTTTCCGCTGAAGTCAGAGCCCGCTGCCCCCTGGCTCTCCCCTCCAGCCTGATTCTGGGTTTCCGTTCCCTGATTCTGTGCCGCTGCTGTTGTTCCCCCTGTCTCCGGTGTGGAAGCGGAGCCTCCGCACCCTGCCAGCAGCGCTGTATTGGCTGCCAGACACAAAGCCATTGCCATTGTTGCCCATTTCCTTTTTACCATAACTTTCTCCTCCTTTTTTGGTGTGAGCACGCGCCGCTTGGCGGCACCTGCCAGGTCATCGGAAGACATCCTAAAAATGCTACGCATTTGCCTTCCTCCGCTTTTATTCTCATGGCGTTTTTGCCTTGAGTTGCGTATTCTCCTTA
>CAYWRB010000652.1:0-2010 GCA_964460025.1 uncultured Hungatella sp. | reverse complement strand
AGAGCACTTGACTTTTAATCAAGTTGTCCGGGGTTCGAATCCCCGCACGCTCAGGAAGGAAGAGTAGCGACTTTACGGCGGAACCGTAAAGACGGTACTTTTTTAAGTTTTAATCTTCATCAAATTCTACGATTACATAGAATCCCCGATTATTTTGTTTGATGTCTTTTACAATTCCATGGCTGCTTTTCAACTTGTCACGCCCTTTATAGCATCCGGACATGGCCACCGCAGGTTCGATAATATAGCAGCATCCGCTGTCTGCTTCATGGTCGGTGATCTCTACCTCCTGTCCGATTTCTACTAATCCCTGACGCTCCATTTTAAATTCGATCGTTCTCATATGAACTCCTTTATGTGTTTTGTTTCATTATAATGATAAATGGAGGAAATGTAAATGAAAAGTCTTTATGATAAACTGAAAGAAAATAGTGAATCCGGTTGTTATCCTTTTCATATGCCAGGCCACAAACGTATGATAGAACATCCTTTTTTGAGAAATTTTCCCAACCCATATTCATTGGATATTACGGAAATAGAAGGCTTTGATAATCTGCATCATCCGGAAGGCATTTTAAGAGAATCCATGGAAAGGGTGGCTTCTGTTTATGGCGCGGATAAAAGCTATTATTTAGTAAATGGAAGCAGCAGCGGAATATTAAGCGCCATATGTGGAACGACAGGTGGCGGGGATCGTATGATTATGAGCAGAAATTGTCATAAATCGGCGTATCATGGTGCATTTCTCAATCGGTTAATCATAGAATATGTGCATCCTCGGATGATGGAACCCTTCGGAATACAGGGAGGAGTGGAGGCGGATGAGGTGGAGGCTTTGTTAAAAACCTCTCCATCTGTCTCAGCAGTTTTTATTGTATCTCCAACTTATGATGGAGTGGTATCCGATATCAAAGCCATTTCCTCTGTCTGCCACGCATATGGTGTTCCTCTAATCGTAGACGAGGCCCATGGAGCCCATTTTCGGTATGGGGAGATATTTCCGAAATCCGCATTAGAATCCGGAGCCGATGTGGTGATTCAAAGTATACACAAAACTCTTCCTTCCTTTACGCAGACAGCACTGCTTCATTTAAAGAAAGGATATGTAGATCCGGAAAAAATCCGGTTTTATCTTCAAATTTTCCAGAGCAGCAGCCCTTCCTATCTGTTTATGGCAGGAATGGAACGATGTGTCGAATTTATGGAGACAGAAGGCAGACAGCAGATGAAAGTGTTTGAAAAGCGTCTGGTGCAGCTTCGGAAAAATCTGAAAAAAATGAAGAACCTGAGGCTGTTAGACGAATCAATAACCGGCAGCCATGGTGTATATGATTTGGATATTTCTAAAATTGTAGTATCAACCAGGGGAACGGATATGGATGGTATGCAGCTTATGGATCATCTGCGGACCAGATATCATTTGGAGCTGGAGATGTGCGGGCCGGATTATGTAACTGCCATTACTACTGTTATGGACACGGAAAATGGATTGAAACGGCTGGAAGATGCCCTGATGGCCATCGACCAGGAGAGGCAGCCGTCTGCAAAGGAGGAAACTCCCCTGTGGAAAGAATTCAGTCCTGACTCCAGGATGACACTTTATGAAGCCTGGTCCGGGAAGAAGGAGACAGTACCTTTAGAATGCAGTGAAGGATTGATTTCGGGAGAATTCATTTATCTTTATCCGCCGGGAATTCCCTTGGTGGTGCCTGGAGAAAAAATTACGAAGGACATTATAGACACAGTAGTGTCTTACAGACAGAAGAAGCTTCCCGTACAAGGCTTAAAAGATGATACGATAACAGTTCAGCCTAGGCCTTTGCACTGGCTGCAAAGGCCGTAAAAAAGGGTATCGGACGCGAAGAATCCGGTCCCTTTGCCGAAGGCAAACTTTAAATGGACCGGATTCCGTTACAGTTTGGCCGAAGGCTGAACTGTAACGATACGATTCGTCTGATTCAAACTATCTCTTGGAAAACAGAATATCCTGTGATATACTCATAGACGAGA
>CAYWRB010000651.1:952-2014 GCA_964460025.1 uncultured Hungatella sp. | reverse complement strand
ATATGGAGAGAAGAGAGGACCAAGACTTTGCCGGCGTGGAGGAAGTGGAAAAAAGCATCCGAAAGCGTTTTCACAAGGAGCTTTTTTCTAAGTTTGCCAAAGCCGTCAATGACTATGAACTGATTCAGGAAAATGACAGGATTGCCGTATGCATATCCGGAGGCAAGGATTCCATGCTGATGGCCAAACTGTTTCAAGAGTTAAAGCGCCACAACAAATTTCCGTTTGAGCTGACATTTCTGGTGATGGACCCAGGATACAATCCGGCCAACCGGAAGATGATCGAATACAATGCCGGTATCCTGAAGGTTCCCGTCACCATATTTCAATCGGAGATCTTTGATGCCGTGTACGATGTGGAGAAATCTCCCTGTTATCTGTGTGCCCGGATGCGGAGAGGATATCTGTACAGCAAGGCACAGGAATTGGGGTGTAATAAAATCGCGCTGGGGCATCATTTTGATGATGTGATCGAGACGATCCTTATGGGGATGCTGTACGGAGGTCAGGTTCAGACCATGATGCCAAAGCTGCACAGCACCAACTTTCCGGGGATGGAGCTGATCCGTCCCATGTACCTGATCCGTGAGGAAAGCATCATAAGCTGGAGGGACTATAATCATCTGCAGTTTCTGCAGTGTGCCTGCCGGTTTACGGAGAATAATGCCCTTTCAGACAGTCAGGATGAAAGCCAGCAGTCCAAAAGGATGGAGATCAAGAGGCTGATTGCCCAGTTGAAGATGACTAACCCGTTTGTGGAAAACAATATTTTTAAGAGTGTGGAAAATGTAAACTTAAGCACAATAATCGCATATAAGGAACAGGGCGTACGTCACCATTTTCTGGAACAATATTAGGGAATCTCCTCCTGGATATGTATCCGGTCTCCTGCCTTCAACTCCTGTTGAAACATGCCGACAGAACCGTTTACGGTAAGCTTTACGACACCTCTGGGGTGCTTCAAATCAATGCCGGAGTACTGGATCATATCCATCAGATAATAGGGGCTGCCGTCTTTTTTGGGCGGAAGGCGGAAAGGAGCGTCGTTTAAGTAAAAGAGGA
>CAYWRB010000651.1:0-942 GCA_964460025.1 uncultured Hungatella sp. | reverse complement strand
TTGTATGGGAGCAGGTATGTCCGCCAGAGCCTGGTTTCTGTCTCGTGAATTTTCCGTAAGCAGTTCGTCAGAGGTCGGCCGGTGGCCGGAATCAAGCGGTTGAGGAGAGGATTCTGGCTCTGCTGGCAGAGGCGGATCAGATTCCGCTTCCGCCGGCAGGACCGAATCGGTTTGTGGGTTCAACAAGAAAGAAGCAGCAGTTAGCGGCGCTGCTTCTTGAGTCTCATACTGGGATATGATGTCGGTGACATCTACAGGGGCATCATCGCCTTTTTCCATATCTTTTTCTTCCTCGGCCTCCAAAGGCTCCTTTTCTTTGTCCTCTTCCACGTCCTCCGGCGGTTCCGGCAGGGTGATCAGGATAATGTCTCCGTTTTTCAGCGGTGTCTCCAAAGGCACATACATTCCGTTTAACGTAATCTCCAGGCAATCCTTTGCTCCCTCGATATCTCCCAGACATGCCGAGGCGGGAGCGCCGTAGACAGCAGGAATAAAATCGATGGAATCTCCTGCATGGATGACTTCTGACAGCTTTCCTTCCTTTTTATTGATGAAAAGAGAGGCGGGCTGTGAGGCGGTTCCGTAGAATACCTTTCGTTTGCCATTAACGCTTACCACCAGATTCTGGCCGGAGCGTCCCATAAGATCCTGGAAGTTGTAGCCGTTCATCATCAAAAGATTTAGGGCCGTAAAACTGCCGCTGCGGAACAGCTTGGCTGGTCTGCCGTTTAAAGTCACCCGGAAGCTGTCGTGGATCAGATTCAGTCCGGAGGAGATGGCGATTCCCAAAGGGGTAGCATATTCCGGATTGTTCAGGTCATATTCATCGGAAAAGGCATTGGCATGGAAGTTTCTTCCTGCAATGGCCACACGTTTGGCATCCATCTGAAGGGCTTCTGTAAGCTTATCCTTCAGTCCTGCCAGTTTGCTGCCGCCGCCTGC
>CAYWRB010000650.1:0-2015 GCA_964460025.1 uncultured Hungatella sp. | reverse complement strand
AGGTGATGTCATGAACGTTTCTCTGGCCCTTAACTACATGTCATTTTCCAGACCTGTCTCCATGGCTTCCATAGTCCCAAGTCAGGTGCAGAAGCCATCCCAAGCCGCCGGGCAGGAATTTCCCGGTTTTTCAAAATCTCCCGATTCCCAGAAGGTTTTCGGACAGCCGGACTATGACACCTATGAATGCCAGACCTGCAAAAACCGTACCTATCAGGACGGCTCCAATGACCTGGGCGTTTCTTTCAAGACTCCTACCAGACTGACCCCGGAAAAAGCCGCCTACGCCGTACGCGCCCACGAGTCAGAACACGTTGCACGGGCATGGGCACAGGCACAGAGAGAGGATAAGGAAGTCGTCTCTCAATCCGTCACCTACCGTACAGGGGGAACTACCCAGACTGTCTTCCGCTCCGCCCCTGAGACCTATGACAAGGAACCTGAAAAAAAGGGACAATACGTAGATCTTTTTGCTTAAAAGTGAACCGGTACAAATTTGTTTCTCCAATCAGGAAACAGCAAGACCGGAAGCTTCCGCCTGCAGATGCTTCCGGTCTTGCTGTTTTATGGAAACCATACTTTCCTCTATTATTAACCACTTCTCCTAAAATAACATGGCCTCGCCTTCACCTACAGCCATAAGCTGCAAATAAAAGTTGCTGTCAACCCTCCCAAAGCCATGAAAATATTGCTGAGAGACAAGGTTTTAAGGCCTGTCTTCATATCAAATCCCATACAGTTGGTGTATACCCAGTAATAACTGTCATTAACATGGCAGCAGGATCTGGCCCCTGCTCCTGAAGCCAAAAAGATAAGAATCGGATTCAGTCCAAGGCTGGCCGCAATGGGAGCACAGAGCGTTGCCGCCGTCGTAACGGCAACTGTTCCCGAACCCTGAACAATCTTAAGCAGTGCGGCGATGACAAACGGAATCAGGATAAACGGAAGCCCCGTATTGATCACAAGCTCCGCCAGGCTGGCACCAGCACCCGATACCTTCAGCACTTCGCCCAGAGCACCGCCAGCTGCCGTAATAAAGACAATAGGACCGGCATCTTTTAACGTCTTATCCATAATCTCCAGAATAGCCTTCCCGCCCAGACGTTTTCCCAATGTGAGAATGGCAAGTACGGCGCCGATGGCCAAAGCAATATTAGCATCTCCCACAAATGCGAAGAACTTCACAATCCCTGATTCTTCCGGGAATATCATGGCACAAGTCGTATTCCCCACGATAAGAAGCAGCGGAACAATCAGCGGCACCAGACTGGCCAGGGTACCCGGAAGGTTCTCGTCATCGTCCAGAGAAAGAGTATTCTCCTGTGATTCTTTCTCTCCTTCCGCAAAAGAGTAATAGCTTTCCGGCCTTGACTTCAGATAGGTTTCCGCAAAAATCCAACCAAATGCCGTCATAAATACCGCTGCAAATGCTCCATAGAGAATTGCCTGGCCAATATCAATTCCCAAAAGTCCTGCCGCCGCCAGAGGCCCCGGTGTAGGTGGAACATAAACGTGGGTTGCAAGAAGGCCGCCGGAAAGACTTACTGCCAGAACCGCCAGAGGAATCTTGGTTTTCTTGTGGATGGCCTTTACAAGAGGAGCCAGTATCACACAGGCCGCATCGGAAAACACGGGAATCGAGACCAGATAGCCGGTTATCGCCATTGCAAGGCCAGCCCGCTTCTGTCCCACCAGCCGGACCGCATCCAGCGCCATCCGGTTGGTCCCTTTTGCCGCATCCAGATAATTTCCAAGGAGAATACCAAAAATAATCACGATCCCGATACTTTTCACGGTTTTGGAAAACCCGCCGGTGATTGTAGATACCACTTCCCCTCCGCCCAGTCCGGCCAGCACTCCCATTACAAGGGCCGTAGCCAACAGAGAGATAAACGCATTGGCCTTTACCTTCAGGCACAAAAACAGCAAAACAACAATTCCTATGACAAACACAAGCTCAATCGGCATCTCTACACATCCTTTCTTCCGAATTTTTCTCTCATAAGAGGTTTGAT
>CAYWRB010000649.1:0-2015 GCA_964460025.1 uncultured Hungatella sp. | reverse complement strand
CAGCAAAAACACAACAAATCCTCCCATTTTCTTAAATTTTTATTAAAAATTGTGCTTTATTATAACTCTATTTCCGAAGAAATACAAGTGGTTCCTTTTTTCTCCGGTTTTCGCCCGGTTTCATAATATGGTAAGATGATTCTATAAAATTTAAAAATCAGTGAGGGAAATTCGGCAAAAAAGCCAAATAGTATAAGGAAAAGAAAAACACAAAGGAGAGACCGTTCATGACAGAGCAGCAAATAATCAGCCTGTTGAGAAATGACCCTGAAAACGGCGTGGCTATGGTTATGGATTTATATGGAGGCCCAATCAAAGTGATATGCGTAAATATTTTAAGAGATTTTTCAAACGAAGATATAGAAGAAGCCATTTCCGATACCCTGGTTGCGATTTGGAGGTCTGTAAATCATTTTGACCAACTGAGAGGAACCTGTTTTAAAAGTTATTGCTACGGCATTGCCAGAAAAACGGCATTGGCCAGGAGGAGAGAAATTGCCGGAGATTCCAGTATAATTCCTCTTAAGGAGGATACCCTGGCAGATGACGTGCCCCTTGAAAATGCTTATGACACAAACCAGGAGAAAAAGATACTGCATGAGACGATTGCTGAACTTGGTGAACCGGAACGCTCGATTTTCATACTCCGGTACTTCTATTTTTTCAGGATTAAAGAGATTGCTGCGAAACTGAATCTTTCCGACAAAAAGGTTGAAAATTGTCTTTATCGCGGAAAACAACGGTTAAAAACCATGCTGCTGCAGAAAGGAGTAGAGAGGGAATGAAAATTACGGATATTTTTGATGAGCTGGATATCAGGGAATCAGACGTGGAAATCCTGGATTCTGAAGAAAAACATATGGACGAGCGGGAAAAAGAACGAATCCTAAAAAGGGCATTCGAAAAAATGCCTCCACAAGGCCGGAAGTCTTTTAAGACTTCCAGGAGGAAAAAAATTGGATTGCTGGTACTTGCGGCAGTCTTTCTCATGGGTTTTACGGTAAGTGCGGCAGAGTATTTTCGCTTAAATGGAAATCTGCGGTCGTTCCTTGGAATTCCCCGGGATTATCAGAAGGAGGAACTGGTATCTATGACCGTAGATTTGAAACAGACCGAAGAGCGTTCCTGGAAAACAAAAACAGAATATAACGGGGTAACAATCAGTGCCAGCCAGACCGTCAGTGACGGTGAAACCATGTATGTTTATTTTGATATTGAACTCCCGGATGAAATGTTTGCAGAAAGCGATGATAACGTATCAAGAATTACGCGGTTCCGGGAGAATACATACAGCATAGGCACTTTAAAGGATATTCCCTTGGGAGAAATGGTAATTCAACGGAATGAGAATGATTCAGGACACTTTTATGCGATTGCGGATATGGAATTGGATACGTTTCATCCTGGAGAACAGGAATTGTCAATGACATTTTCCAATCTGGGTTATATCGAAGCAGATGCCTCCGGCACCAATTGGGTAGAGCTGGTCTCCGGAGAGTGGACACTGAATTGGAAGTTGGAATACCGTGACAGTTCAAAGAGCTATCTGGTCAAGAAGGAGCTTCCAATTAAAGAGGGCACTGTTGAAATTCAAAATGTTCGGCTTTCCCCGTTCAGCATCAAGCTGACAGGAGTCATTAAAAGCAAGGAACCCTCGATTGACAGCTTGATTGCCATTGATGGAATCATTCTGGCAGATGATTCCTGCGTAAATGAGATGCTGAAAATTGCATGGACCGATGCAGGAGATGGTAATCTGGTGATGAAAGGCATATTTAAAGATATGGCAGATATTGAGAATATCAAGGGAGTAAGGATAAATGGTGTAGATATTATATTTAAGCATGTATCGGATGATTTTTAAATTACCTTTTACGATTATTTTTTTCTACCTATTTTCTTCTCACCCATACTCTGGTATACTTATTGCAAAGGCCAAACTTCTTTTGGCAAATAAAGTGCAAAAAGCAAAGGAGAGGAACATCATGAAAACAGAAGAGACATTATCTCTCTTG
>CAYWRB010000648.1:0-2022 GCA_964460025.1 uncultured Hungatella sp. | reverse complement strand
CCTAAGTTGCTTGTCCTGGCCAGAGAAAAGGAAATGCGGTATTTATGTGAGCTTAAACGATTAAGGCGCAAATTCGTGGTCGAATTTGCACTTTTTTTGGTTTTTGATAACAACACGCGAAAGCTGTATAGAGTTATAATGCATATGTAACCTCAATTAAAAGGGTCATATAGTTATGCAAAATGACGAAAGACTCTTTTCGATTGAGAAAAACGAAACAGAACAGTGCACAAAGTGCACAAAAAAAGAAACGGGAGGAAGTAAAAATGAAAAGAAAGATTTTGGCAGCTTTACTGGCATCCACAATGGTTCTTTCACTGGTAGGATGCGGCGGTGGTTCTGCTGAGGCACCCGCAGCAGACAGTGGTGCAGCAGCAACAGAGGAAGCGCCTGCAGCTGAGGAAGCTCCTGCAGCGGATAGCGGCGCAGCTGAGGAAGCCCCCGCAGCGGATGCGGCAGCAGGCGGCGGCACATTGACAGTATGGTGCTGGGACCCGGCATTCAACTTAAACGCAATGTACGAGGCCGAGAAGGTATACCAGAAGGATCATCCGGATTTCAAGTTGAATGTGGTTGAGACTCCTTGGGAGGATATTCAGACCAAGGTTACCACGGCGGCTACTTCCGGCGACTTAAGCACATTACCTGATATCTTCCTGATGCAGGATAACGCGTTCCAGAAGAACGTAATCAGCTTCCCGGACGTATGTGCAGATCTGACAAACAGCGGCATTGATTTCTCGCAGTTTGCAGCAGGTAAGACAGCTTACTCCGTGGTAGACGGAAAGAACTACGGCGTTCCTTTTGATAATGGCGCAGTAGTTGCATGCTACCGTACAGATATTCTGGAGCAGGCAGGTCTGACCATTGATGATTTCACAGACATTACCTTTGACCAGTATCTTGAGAATGGTAAGAAGGTTCTGGAAGCGACAGGCAAGCCCCTCATCTCCATGCAGGCAGGTGAGTGCGATCTGCTCATGATGATGATGCAGTCCGCAGGCTCTTCTCTCTTCAATGCAGACGGCACGGCTAACATCGTAGGCAACGATACCTTAAAGATCGTTCTTGAGACTTATAAGAGCCTGAAAGATGCAGGTGTTCTGGTTGAGGTAAACAGCTGGGATGAGTATATCGCTTCTATGGTAAGCGGCGACGTAGCAGGCACCATCAACGGATGCTGGATCATGGCTTCCATTCAGACAGCAGAAGATCAGAAGGGCAACTGGGCTCTGACCAATATGCCCAGCCTTGTAGGTGCTGCAAATGCTACCAACTACTCCAACAACGGCGGTTCTTCTTGGGCAGTGACAACGAACTGTAAGGATCAGGCGTTAGCGGCAGATTTCCTTGCAAGTACCTTCGCAGGTAGCACAGAGCTGTATGACAACATCCTTCCCAGCGGCGCTCTTGCAACATGGGCTCCCGCAGGTGATTCCGATGCATACGCAACACCGAATGAGTTCTTTGGCGGCGACGCAGTTTCCGCTAAGATCGTTGATTTCTCCACCAAGGTTCCTTCTAACATCACAGGCGTTTACTACTATGAGGCTCGTGATGCGGTGGCTGTAGCGCTTACCAACTACATCAACGGTTCCGATCTTGACACGGAGTTAAAGACGGCGGAGGATACCGTAAACTTCAACATGGGAGGCTGATTCGGTTAAACAGGGTTTGACCGGGTACGATAGACAACAAATCAGGGGAATAGTTTAACAGGCTGTTCCCCTTTTTTTCTCCAAAGGTAAAGAGAAGGAGGGAATTTCTTGAGCAAACCAAAAAAAATGACACTTAGCAAAAAACATAATTTGACGGGGTGGGTATTCCTGATGCCCGGCGCACTGCTGATTCTCTTTATGAGTTTCGTGCCGATGTTCAGGGCCTTATTGTTATCTTTTAAAACCGGTGTCGGCGCGGCGATGAAATCGTGCGGCATCTTGAACTATACGCGAATGTTTCAGGACACGGTATTTATCCAGTCCATTAAAAATACATTTTTCTATCTTATTATTCAGGTTCCGA
>CAYWRB010000647.1:0-2023 GCA_964460025.1 uncultured Hungatella sp. | reverse complement strand
ACTGCAGACCATGAGGACCCTGGCCAGAAATATGACATTTCTCATGAAGAGCATTGCCTTGGGGAAAGAGACTTATGGGCTGCCGAAGCAGGAAGAACGAGTGTGGACACACTTTGTGCGGTGATGTGACAGATTTGTAGATTGTCAGATTGTCAGATTGTCAGTTGTGATAGATTGTCAGATTGACAGGCTGACGGACGGGGGTATCTATGAGTATGACCAGGATTTTAGTCAGTGCCTGCCTCCTCGGACTTTGCTGTCGATATGACGGGAAAGAAAAAGCGGACGGCAGGGTACTGGAGCTTTTAAAACGAGATGACATCCTTTTGATTCCGGTCTGTCCGGAGCAGCTGGGAGGTATGGAGACACCCAGGCTGCCGTCGGAGAGACGAGGAGAAGCCGTAGTAAACCGCTCCGGGGAAGATGTGACAGAGTATTATAGAAAGGGTGCCGTTCAGGCACTTAAATTGGCAGAATTATATGGCTGTAAAGCGGCAATCTTAAAAGAGAGAAGTCCCTCCTGCGGAAAAGGACAGATTTATGACGGAACCTTTTCCGGAACGCTGACGGAGGGAGACGGAGTAACGGCAGAGCTGCTAAAAAGCCATGAAATTCAGATCTTTGGAGAAAGTGAAGTTTTATGAGACAAATCGCATTAAACACAAGGGATATGTTACGGGATACTACGTTTTTAAAAAAGGTTATGACCATCGCTCTGCCTGTGGCCATGCAGGGAATGCTGAATACCGTGGTGAATCTGGTGGATAACCTGATGATCGGAAGCCTTGGCTCCACAGCCATAGCTTCCGTAGGACTTGCCAACAAGGTATTTTTTGTATTCACTCTTCTGGTGTTCGGAGTAGCCAGCGGCTCCGGCGTTCTGGCGGCTCAGTACTGGGGGAACCAGGATGTGAAAAATATCCGCAAGGTGCTGGGGGTAGGGCTTGTTATTTCCCTGGCGGGGGCAATTTTATTTCTGATTCCTGCCAGATTGAAGCCGCAGCTTATGATGCGGATTTTTACTACCAGTCAGGCCAGCATCGAGATGGGGGCGGCTTATCTGGCGGTAGCGGCCCTTTCTTATCCATGTACGGCTATTTCCAATACATATGTAGCCATGCTGCGGGCCGTAAATCGGGTGAAGGCTCCGGTAGTGATCAGCTGTGTTGCCATCTTGGTGAATATTGTATTTAACTATACGCTGATATATGGAAAATTTGGCGCGCCGGCTCTGGGAGTGGTGGGAGCGGCCATTGCGACGCTGATTGCCAGAGTGGTGGAGGTGATCTTGATTATCCTGGTGGTATATCTGGGAAGGACGCCTCTGGCATGCCGGCTGAAAGAACTGTTCGGCTATTCCGGAGAGTTTCTCAGGCAGTTTTTCCGCACGGCAACTCCGGTAATTTGCAATGAGTTTGTGTGGGGACTGGGAGTTACCATCTATTCTATGGCATACGGGCGTATGGGAGACGACGCGGTGGCTGCCATTACTATCGCCACCACCATTCAGGATATTGCGGTGGTTTTGTTTCAGGGCCTTAGTGCGGCCACGGCGGTTATTTTGGGAAATGAGATGGGTGCCGGAAAATTGAAAAAGGCGGAGTTGTATGCCAGATATATTTTTATTCTTCAGTTTATTCTGACAATTTTTGCGGCGCTTCTCATTATTGCCCTCAGATGGAGGATCATCAGCCTCTATCAGCCCGGAATATCCGATGAGGTAGCCATGTCCGTCAACCGGTGCCTTCTGATGTTCGCCCTGTTTACGCCAGCGAAAATGTTTAATTTTGTCAATATCGTAGGAGTTCTGCGAAGCGGCGGCGATACGGTGATGTGCCTGTTTATTGATACCAGCGGCGTGTGGTTTATCGGAATTCCTCTGGCATTTATCGGAGGATTGGTGTTAAAGCAGCCGATCCATATCGTGTATGGGATGGTGATGCTGGAGGAGGTTTATAAAGCGGCAGTGGGATACTGGAGGTACAGGCAGAAGAAGTGGCTCAGAAATCTGGCGGTAGAATTA
>CAYWRB010000646.1:0-2027 GCA_964460025.1 uncultured Hungatella sp. | reverse complement strand
CTCCTCTTTCATGGTTTTCATTCGGAACCGGATTCTCACACAGGTGTCCTCCGGCGCCGATTCAATCTCCAGACCGGCCTCGGCACCGAACTCAAACTTGATTCTGGAGTCTACATTTTTCAGTCCGAAGCTTACCTTATTTTTCCCTGTAACCTTCTGGTCCAGGTAGTCCTTAAGCTCCTTCAGCCGTTCCTTGCTGATTCCCGGCCCGTCGTCATGGACCTCAAGATAGGCATGTTCCCCGTCATAACTGCCTCCCAGGACACAGATATTTACAAAACCGTGCTTCTTTTTGATTCCGTGGTAAATGGCGTTTTCCACCAGAGGCTGAAGGGACATCTTGGGGATTCGGCATCCCAAAAGCTCCGGGTCGCAGTCAATGGTATAATCGAACAGGTCCGAGTACCGGAAATGCTGGATATACAGGTAATTCTTCACATGCTTTAGCTCTTCCTCCACCGTAATAATCGTGTCCCCCTTATTCAGGCCTGCCCGGTAGAAGGCTGACAGCGCCGCCAGCATCTCGCTGGCCTTTTCCGGCTGTTTTAACTCACACAGCTGCATGATGGAATACAGGGTATTGTACAGGAAATGGGGGTTGATCTGCTCCTGCAAAAGGGCAATCTCCGTCTGGCGCTTGGCCTCCTGCTCATCTTTTATCTGATGGAGAAGATGATTGATTCTCAAACGCATGTCCTCCAGGCTGTTGCAGAGCGTGGTTATCTCCGCATAGGAATGAAGAGAAATCTCATGTTCCAGCATGTCCTCCGCCTCCACCTTCTGGCTCAGCACGCTGAGGGAATGGCTGATGGCTTTCGATAAAAGGCCTATGAGTATGGAAGTCACCGCAATGGTAAATATCATAATCACTATGACTTCTGTCATAATATAGTGGGCATTGGAGATACTGTTCTCCTCCACATTGTAAACCAGCTTCCAACCTGTCAGATCAATGTCCTCATACATAAAATAGTAATCATCTCGGACTTCCGTGGCGATGGTTCCTCTGGCCCCAGGTCTGCTCATCAGATATTCCTGATTCTCTTCCACCACCTGACAGGCCTTCTCGTCTCCATAATGTATGATTCCGTCATTGGTCACAATATTTAAGCTGGCCTTCTGGTCCAGCGCCAGGGTATCCATGCTTTTTTCAAACAGGGAACCTTTGATGGCGATGAGGATGATTCCGTTATATCGGTCCTTATCTCCTTCATACAGATGGAACAGGACGGCTCCCACCTCCGGGTCCGGTATCAGATCTCTGTAGGAGTCCGCATCCAGCCAGTAATATTGGTTTTCCGGAAACCGTTCTTTCCATCGTTCATAAGAATACTGAATCTTCAGAAGATCCTGCTCATACCCCTGGGTCAGTACTTTTCCGTCCCCGAAATTGATGTATATATTGTACACGCTGGAAGAGTTGGCGCTTAAGAACTGAGCCATCTGTTTCTGCAAATAAATATAATTTCCCGCCGCATAGGATAACTGACGCCTGCCCCGGTCAACCTCCCGAAGCTGCAGCAGGTTCTGGCTTGTCTCAAAAGTTTGGAATCCGTCAAAGATGTTGGCAATATGGTTTCCCAGATACACATCAAACTGACGCATTACAATGGTCATGTTGTCCCTGGTGTTCTGCCGTATTTTGGATTCGGAAAGATACAGGACAATCATACTGAAGCCTATAAACACCGCGCTGACAAACCCCACCATAATGGTCGTCAGCAGATACCGGAACGAAATTTTCTCATACCATGTTCTGATGCCTTCGTATTTCCTCATATTTTCCTCCACGCCGTACATGCCCTACAGCATTACACATTTAACTATAACAAACTTTTTTTCTGTTGAAAAGACGCAAAATCTCAATTGCAGCAAGCTTATAAATCAAGCGGAAAAAGAATAGGGATAATTTTGAATTTCAGAAATTATATATATATGGCTATACCCTTAAGGCATAGCCATAATGTGAAACCACCATCAGCGGTTCCATCGCTTTTACAACTTCCACTTATAGGTAGGACTCACCT
>CAYWRB010000645.1:0-2028 GCA_964460025.1 uncultured Hungatella sp. | reverse complement strand
CTATAAGAAATGTCAAAATCGTTTTTTCAGCAAGCTCCGTTACCTTTGTAGTGGCGATATAATTATACTGCTCATATGGCATGATGATATGGTTCGGTACCGCATCCAGATCGTATTCTGACCGTTCCCATCCTGCCAGGATTGCGTCATTTACATCTTGCAAGATCTGATCCGGGTTCTTCTTTTTCCAGGCCGTACTTGGATTCGTAGCGGCCCCGTTTGAGGATGCATCCATGATCGTTACATCTGCATTATTTATCAATCCGGTTGTGCCGTATCTGGCAAACCCCACATAAGCATTCGCTTCCATATGTTTATCATAGGTTAGCCGCAGGCCATCCCGGAGCAGGCTGTCCAGGTTCCTCCCCGTCATGTTTCCGCGCTGCATATCAATCCACATTACTCTGGTACCGGCGGCTATCATATGGGTTTTATACAGTCCCTTGGAAAAATCCGCCTGTACCATTGGGATGCCATTTGCTCCTCCTGAATGGAAAAGATTGTCATCAGAACCACCTGCAATGCCATAGCCCACCTGCATAGCCGATACAAACTCTGCCCATCCTCCGCCTACCCGAATAGGAAGGTCACGAGAATAAGTAAAACTGGTAAGGGGTGTCCTAACCATCATGTCACGTTTCTCTAATTCAGAGGTCAAAAATGCCTCTCCGGATGCAATGCCGGCCGCATCCATATTAAAAACAGCCGCATTCCCTCCATTTACAGATCTGGTAGCAGCTTTACCCAAATCAAAAGTTCCTACATTTTTAAATGCCATCTTATAATCTACCTCCTATGCGTTAAGAATCGTCAAAATACGCAGTTCCGCCACTCCATTGGCATCTGCTGGGCCCTTCCACTGGGCATTCGTCAAAGCTACCGTATAGGTGGTGGTATCGTTCTTATCCTCAGCAGCCTCAAACCCTCCGATTACCAGCTTGGGCTTAGCCGAATTGGCTGCTGTCCGGATGTATACCTTCCCACCGGGGACCGGCGTCCCAGACTGGCAGACCACATTTACACAGCCCCTCTTCATCACTGGTACCGCCTCACCAGGCCGATACATTCCCTCATTCTGATTCAAAAAATCCATAGCCGATTTTACTTCCCTTACAGCCACACCACAGAACTTTTCTGCGGTAGAAGATGCTCCCCAGGGTGCAACTGCTCCACTTGCCCCCATCACCACTGGTGAACCGAATTTAATGCTCTCTGTCCCTGCCAACGGCATAGTATCTACTACCATATCCGGCTGTCTGGAATAGCTTCCGGCATAGCCATGAAGCATCGATTTACCAATAACCTGTCCTTTCATATCACTTTGTCTCCTTTCTTCTGTGCGGGTTTAAATTATCATACATTGCCTGGATGGCATCCGTGTCCATGGCAGCAGGCTTTTTCTCTGCGGCTGTCCTGGCATTCTTCTGACTGGCCTGAAGGATTGCGGAAATGTCATCCTTTTCCTCCTTAGCAGTCACCAGATTAATAAGGGCATCTGATACGGCTCTGCGCTGTGCCTCATCCTTGATTGCTGCCACCGACGGCCTCATAGCTTTCAGTATCTCAATAGCCGCCGCATGATCTATTCCACAACTTTTATCCGTCTCTCCTGCCGGAATCACACGGGAAGTCTCTTCATCCGCAGCTTCACTGTCTGGTTCCGCCTTATCTCCAGTCAGGCGTTCAATCGCGGCATCCAGATAATCTTTTGCCTTGCTTTTTTCTTTTTCAGCTTCCTTCCGGGCAAGCTTTTCCATCACCTTATCTACAATTCCATCAATTGCAGATTCATCTTCTGTCTCCTCACCACATCCCTCCTCATGAACAGAATCCTTTGACACGGCTGCCTCTTCATCAAATGCATCTGCAGCATCCATAGCAAGCTGCTCAATCTCTTCCGGACTCTTATCCTTCACTGCCTGTCCGAAGAGTTTAAAAAATAATCCCTTTTTCTTCATTGCTTTCCTTTCCGGCTTTTTTATCGCCTGATGTTTTATAGTATCTGAATCTAAAATAGCAGCACGTTTC
>CAYWRB010000644.1:0-2028 GCA_964460025.1 uncultured Hungatella sp. | reverse complement strand
AGACTATATCTTTGAGGCAGAAAAGGCAGAGGACGCCGGAGTACTTTGTGGATGTGATTATCTTCTGTATTCTGCATATGCGACAGGCGCGATCGGCTGGATCAGTATGACAGCTAATATCCTGCCGAGATTGTCCGCAGAGTTCCATAAGGCAATGATCGTGGAGAAGGATTATCAGAAGGGTCTTGAACTCTATAAGAAACTCTATCCGGTGGTAAATATGACAGAGCGTTTCCCGAAGCCGACCCAGGCAGTCAAGTATGTATTGGAAGAGGTATACGGATTTGAAGAGGGTATCTGCCGCCGTCCGCGCCGGGGCCTTAACGAGGAAGAGAAAAAGCTGGTTCTTGAGATGAGTGATATTGTAAGATTGTCCAAGGAATAAAAAGGAGGCATTTTACATGAAACATACAGATTATTTGATCATAGGCGCAGGAATCGTTGGATGTACGGCAGCGTATTTTCTGACGAAAGAAGGGAAAAAGGTATTAGTGGTCGACCGTTCCTTTCCCTGCAATGAGGCATCGGGGGTAAATGCTGGGGGCTTAGAGCTCCTCCAGCAGCCGCCAAAGTCCCTTCCGTTACATAAAGAGGCGGCTGACCTCTGGGACATGCTGCAGAATGAAGACGGGATTGATGTAGGATATCAGCGGACAGGCGGTATCTATGCAATCCTCAGGGAAGAGGACCTGCATATGTTAGACGAGCAGGAGGAGCGTTTTGCAAAGAACGGCATGGAGTGCCGCCGTCTGACGATAGATGAAATCCGTGCGATGATCCCGTGGGTGTCCCATGATGTGATCGCGGCAAACTATAGCCCCAAGTCCGGCTATTCAAATCCGCTGAAAGCAGGAAGAAATGTACTTGCAGCGGCAAAGAAACTTGGAGCTGAATTTATGGCACATCAGACAATCCAGAAAATAGAACCGGCAGAGGCGGGCGGCTATGACGTATATGCCGGAGAGGAAACATTCCATGCAAACAAGGTACTGGTTTCTTGCGGGATACGTTCGCCAAAGCTTCTGGATCCATTAGGCGCTCATATTCAGCTTCAGGAGCAGCACAATATGATTACGGTAACGGAGAAAGCGCCTCATTTCCTGGATTATACATTTACGACTCCGACTTTAACGATGAAACAGACCGCGGAAGGCTCTATCCTGATCGGAGGAGGAAGAGAAGGATACGGGGAATTGGAGACAAATACGAAAGACGTATCCATCAATAATCTTTGCTTTAATGTACGGGAGGCATTGGAGATGGTGCCATCCATCAAGAAGCTTAATATATTGAGAAGCTGGTCGGGATTTGAAGGATTTACGCCGGAGAGACTGCCGTATATCGGTGAAGTGGAGGATTATCCGGGTGTATACTACGCAGTGACAGGCTTCTGCGGATATGCGATCGGACCGGCAGTCGGAATGCACGCCTGCCGGATGATGACAGGTCAGGGCGAGCCGGGCGGTCTTCGGGCAGAGAGGAGGATATAAGATGTCCAGAATAGAGAATCATATCATCTTGGGTGATCTGGAAGAAAAGAAAGAAGTCTGGATCACTGTAGACGGTAAGAAGATTCCCGCGAGGGAAGGAGAACCAATCCTGTCAGCGCTTCTGGCAAATGGGATCAAGGTTCAGAATATCAGTGCCAAGAAGCACGAGCCGAGAGGATATTTTTGCGGGATCGGCCGCTGCACAAACTGTGTCATGACAGTAAACGGTGATCCGAATGTCCGCACTTGTGTGACTCTTGTAGAGGACGGAATGGTAGTAGAGACGCAGGACGGTCTTGGAAAATGGGAGGGGCAGGAATGAATAAAGATGTAGAAATACTGATCATTGGTGCAGGACCGGCAGGGCTTTCAGCAGCAATCGAGGCGGCAAGATACGGAGCTAAAGTACTTGTCGTGGATGAAAATAATAAGCCCGGCGGACAGCTGTTTAAACAGATACATAAATTTTTCGGTTCCAGACGCCATCAGGCCGGTGTCAGGGGAATTGATATCGGGACAGAGTTATTAAACGAGGTTA
>CAYWRB010000643.1:0-2028 GCA_964460025.1 uncultured Hungatella sp. | reverse complement strand
ACAGATGAAATTCTCGATATGGCAGTGCTGCACCGTGGGGGTCTCATACCATCCCTCCACCTTTGTCAGCCCCGGTTCCTTGATTGCTTCCTCATAATTCCCCTGCCGTATGGAAGTATGCTTTAAAATGTTGCCTGGATATTCCTTATGTATCTGAGGGGCGCCGTCCTTCATAGCCTCCTGTACATCCAGCACAAAGGGATACTCTTCATACTCTACCTGAATGGCCCGGACAGCCTGGGCCGCCGCCACTTCATCCTCCGCCACAACCGCGCCGATATCATCCCCATAGAAACGGACTTCCTCCGTCAGTACCAGACGGTCCGCCACATCCTGATGGCTGGGGTCCGTAGACCAGGGGTGGCCTGCCGTAGGAAAATAGTGCTTTTCTTTTACATCAAAACAGGTGAATACCCTTACTACCCCCGGTATGGATTCCGCCTGAGACGTATCCATGGAAAGGACTCTTCCATGGGCAATGGAGGAATGCAGCACCCGGACAACGTATGCACTTTTGTCACACAAGTCATCCGTATATTTTGTGCGTCCCAATACTTTGTCACGGGCATCTACACGGGTTACATTTTTGCCTACATACATTTCGATTCTCCTTTCTCTTGTTTTGGAGCACTGACGGCCGTTAAAACAGACCGAACCATTATAAATCTTTACCTACATTATACCCTTATATGAGAAAAATTGCACTTGTTTTATGAAATTTACGCCGGAAAATTGTCTAATATAACCATGCCCCCGGACATGTTCGCTCCGCGGGATGTACACGGTTGGCTTTGGAATTATCTTCCCTTCGGTCGGACGCGAAACGGCGCCGGTATATTGAGAAAAAATGAAAAATATTTATTATAGTAATAAAAAAATATCAAACATCTTGCGATACGAGAAAAGACGTGATAAGATAGAAAAGAAAGTAATATATGAAAGTATACGTCAGAGTGACTATGAGATATCCCCAGGCATCAGGAAGTGAGAAGGAGAACACGCAATGAAATTGATGAAAACCGAAGAGGCAGTGGGACAGATTCTATGCCATGATATCACACAGATTATCCGAGGGGTGACAAAGGATGCCGTGTTTCGGAAAGGTCATGTAATAACCCAGGAGGATATCCCAGTATTGTTAAGTGTGGGAAAGGACCATATTTATATCTGGGAAAACAATGAGAACATGCTTCACGAAAATGATGCCGCCCGGATTCTGTACGACATCTGCAAAAATGAGTACATGCACCCTTCGGAAGTTAAGGAGGGCAAGATTGAACTGATTGCCGACTGTGACGGCCTTTTGAAGGTTGACCGGGAAAAACTGAGGGCAATCAACGCTCTGGGGGAGATGATGATTGCCAGCCGCCACGGAAACTTCCCGGTCCGCGCCGGAGATAAGATTGCAGGAACCAGAATCATCCCATTGGTCATTGAAAAAGAAAAGATGGAGAGGGCCAAGGCTGTGGGAGGCAGCACTCCTGTTTTTCAGCTGAAACCATTTCGGAAGAAAACCGTGGGAATCGTAACCACCGGCAATGAAGTCTATTATGGAAGAATCAAAGATACCTTCACACCGGTCATAGAAGAAAAGCTTTCCGAATATTCCATGGAGGTTATGGGCCGTGAAATCAGCAGCGATGACCCGGCCATGATAGAGAGCAAAATCCGCAGCCTTCTCACAGCCGGGGCGGAGATGATTATCTGTACCGGCGGAATGAGTGTAGACCCGGACGACAGGACTCCGGCTGCAATCCGTGCCGTAGCCTCATCCCTGGTTACCTATGGCGCCCCGGTGCTGCCCGGCGCCATGTTCCTGCTGGCATACGGCCAACATGATATTCCCATTCTGGGACTGCCCGGCTGCGTTATGTATGCCAAAAGAACCATATTCGACCTGGTTCTTCCGCGGATAGCAGCAGGGGAGAAACTGGAAAAGAAAGATTTTGAGATTCTGGGAGAAGGGGGATTATGTCTGTCCTGCCCTGCCTGTACTTTTCCAAACTGCGGATTCGGGAAGGCCTGAAA
>CAYWRB010000642.1:0-2030 GCA_964460025.1 uncultured Hungatella sp. | reverse complement strand
TATACAACAAAGATGCCAATGGTCTGACCGGAAGTAAGAATGTAGGATGGGGTAGCGCCCAGGGCTCCAGTACTCCGGGAACAGGAGCGGAAGAACAGGGGAAAGGAGCCGGCTACGGAAAAACCGGAATCCAAGGAACTCAGTCCGAAAGCGGTGCAGCGGCTCCTAACGGGGTTCCTGCTTTAAGCGGCCAAGGCCAGACCGGTGCGGCAGGGCCCAAAGGCCCGGATAGTCAGAGCGGAACTCAGAATGCCGCAGCTTCCTCCAACAAAAGCAATCCGGCACTTCAGGGAAGCTTGTTCGGCAATGGAAACAGGATTCCGTCAAACACCGATCAAAACGGGGCCCCGTCAAACGTCGATCAAAACAGGATTCCATCAAACGTCGATGAAATCGGAATTCCGTCAGACGCCGATCAAATGAGGCCAGACAGCCAAGCTCTGGACAGACATATGCTGGAGTCGGCTATAAAAAACGGTCAGGATTTGAATAAACTGGTGGAAGAGGGAATTTTGACAGACACGTTCGTCAACAGCATGTTGTCTGACGGGAACTACGAGGGTGTGGAGGATCCTTCTGTGGAAAATACTTTCCCAGGGGACAATTCTGTGAAAGACAGTCTGGAAGAAAGTCTGAATGCGGTATGGGCCAGCCAGGAGGCATGGTCAGAAGAAGGTATTGGTTTCGAGGATGATGAAGGCAACGGAATTTATAAAGATTCCGACGAAGAGGATAATCAGGAGTTTGGTCAGGAATCCAACGGGAAATCTACTCAAGAATCCAATCAGGAGTTCAACCAGGAACTTATTCAGAAACTTAACCAGGAAGCAGATGATCAGGAGGGAGGTTCTTCAGGGCAGCAGGAAAATATATTGACTGCAGCTGGTGAGTCCGAAGTTCCATCGGAAACAGGAGAATCTGAAGATTCCCCAAATTCAGAGTCGAAAGACGCAGAGTCCGAAGACGGAGAGGGACAGGATGACAAAAACTCTAAATCAGATGAAGACAGCACGGAAGGCGGATCTTATGGGGACGGTCAGGACAAGGGAGATGGAACCGGAGACGGAACCGGTGATCGAACCGGTGAGAGAACCAAAGAACAGACAGACGGAACCGACAGCAGTTTAACAGAAGCCAATTTAGATTCATTTTTAACAGTGTATAACCCTGAGACAGGCAAATATGAATTATATGACACTCAGGAATACTTAAGTCAAGGAGGCACAAAAGGAAACATAGTAAGCATATCTCAGAAGCTGGAAAATATGAACGGTGGAAGAAGCCTTGGAAACCGTGGCATTTTCCGAAATGCACCGGAGTGGCTGGGATATATGGCAGTGGTTATGGCCATTATGCTGGCGGCACTGTTTTTCCTGAAAAGAGCGATCGACAAGAAGCTTCAAATATAAAGAGGGCTATTTATGGATAATGAATTGGGAAATCGGATAAAACAGCTTAGACAGCAGGCGGATCTGACTCAGGCGGAGCTTGCCAGGAAACTGGAAGTTTCTCCGGCTTTGATTTCTGCATATGAATTGGGAGAAAGGAGTCCGCGTCTGGATACCCTTGCCAGTTTGGCTCTTCTGTTTAAAGTTTCTACCGATTATCTTCTTGGGATAAAGGGTCAGTCTACGGAAGGGCTGGACGAATTGTCCTTAGATGAGGCGCGGGCGATTCAGACTATCATTCAATCCCTGCGGATAAAGAAATCATAATGGATATACTCTCATAGTTTAAAACCAGAGGCTTTATTTTCCTCTTTGAGGGAGATGAAGCCTCTGGCTTTGTGTAACGTGAACATTATCTATTTCTAAACTTCCAACTGTTTTCTAAGCATAGCAAGTTCCAACTCTTTTTCTTTCTCTACCGCCGCCAGAGCTGCTGCCTTCTCTTTCTCCGCTGCCGCTAAAGCTGCTACCTTATCTTTCTCCGCCGCTGCTAAAGCCGCCGCCTTCTCTTTCTCCGCTGCCGCTAAAGCCGCCGCCTTATCTTTCTCTGCTGTCTCCAAGGCCGCTGCTTTTTCCTTCTCC
>CAYWRB010000641.1:0-2033 GCA_964460025.1 uncultured Hungatella sp. | reverse complement strand
GAATAATTCCCTCCTCATGAGCACGGACAATCTCCCCCGGCAGCAGCACACGGCGTGACAAATCCTTGCTCACCTCGCCGGCCATATAGTCGCGCTGTGTGGAATTGATAATCGGATTCTTATTCGAGTTTTCCTGCTTCACTTCCTCGTTCATGTGCTCAATCAGAGACAGAATTCCATTATCTGTCGTATTGGATTTTCTGGTCAGTTCACGCTTATAACGATAGCGCACATACTTCTGTGCAACCTCGTATCCGCGCATCTCCATGATCCCGGTCTCCACCATATCCTGAATGTCCTCTACATTTACCGCATGCATGGACTCATTCGCCTGCTGCGCAATCTTATCTGCAATCGCAACAATCTGGCACTCATTCATCTGGTGAAGCGGATCAACCTCCTGATTTGCCTTCCGAATTGCATTGACAATCTTATCCAGTTCAAAGCCGACTTCCTCACCATTTCTCTTGATTACTCGCGTTTTCACTGTACTTTCCATGAAATTCCCTCCAACTCCTCTTCCTGCCTTTTCGTTCTTGCCTCTATTTTTGTACAATATCTTGTTATTTAAAAAATTTATAAACACAATATTCTGTGTCTGCAAGGGATATCATACTACATCCGGCAGTAAAAGGGAAGGGGCAAAAATGGATTTGTGAAATGCATACAAAACAAGTGAAACTTCTGACCCGAAAATTCTATGTGCAAAAACAGGGGGCAGCCTTGACAAATTCAGAAGCCGATGTTCTTCAGTCTTTACGACTCGTCACTAAAATACATGACCCAACTGGCTGCTTTCCTTTATTTCTTAAAATCGCCTCTGTATTCCCGAACGATCTCGATCATGTTCAGATACCCCTCTGTCGGTACATAAGACGGTATGGAATTCCCTGTACCAAAGGCAAATCCGCCATGCCCCTTTGATTTTTCAATTATATCCACAGTATACTCTTTTAATTCCTGCCTGGAGCAATGACATACCATATCTACATCGGCTCCGCCGAAGTTTCCGATCTTGTCTCCATATTTTTCTACCCATACCGGGAACGGTGCAATCTGATCTTCATTGGAATGCTTTGCATCAATTCCGACCTTTGTAATCAAATCGTCCATTACATCGAAAATTTTCCCGCAGGAATGAAGCAGAAACGGTTTGCTATAGCCGTGAACCAGATCCACAATCGGTTTATACTGGGGCAAAATCAGCGTCTTTACGTCATCTGTAGAAAGCATGGTACTGCTCTTATAGCCCAGGTCATCCCCAAATCGAAGCACGCAATAAATATCCCCAAACTCCTCCATGAATCGCTTCCAGATCTTCAGATTCGTTTCGCCTACTTTTTTAAAGAGGTTGCTGTACATCTCCTCATCATCCGCTTTGATATAGCACAGCCCCTGGAAGCTTGTCACGTCCTGCACGCACTCAAAAATGCCGTTTCCGACACCTCCGATGGCTTTCATACCTGCCGGCATTTCCTCGCGCAAAGCACGGAAATATTTAGCATTCTTCAGGAAATAATACTCAGGGATTTCATCCCATGGGTAATGATTAAAATCATCCTCATCCTGAATCACCGGAATGACTCTGCTATCCCCCAGAGCTCCGCTTCCCGGCATTACCTCTCCGATACACTGCTCAAAGGTCACTACATCATACCCGTATTCTTTAAAGAAATTACAGTATACACGGAAAAATTCCCGGATATCTCTTTCATCTCCATTGTACAAAGACATCATATCAACGCCCTTGATTTCTCCGATTTTTTCGTATGAGACATTGTGCTCATAAAGCGGCAGGCGCTTTGCCTCAATATTTCGCGCACTGTCTAAAATATTTTTATAATTTGGTTCGAACATGTAATCCTCCCTTTATATCTTTCCTACAAATATTGAAATCAATTTATTTGTAGATTCCCTCTTCCCACCAGATCCGCTGCATCAGCTCATAACGGCTAAGCTGCAGACCTGTGTACGCGCAATTGGATGTGGAGAAAATATAACCGTATCCCGGCATTCCTTCGTTTAATGCTCTG
>CAYWRB010000640.1:0-2037 GCA_964460025.1 uncultured Hungatella sp. | reverse complement strand
CTGCAGGCACCCCATGATACTTCCAAATCATTGTCATGAATTGTTCACAGGTAATATTGCTGTCCGGCCTGGACCCGTCCCAAATACCACGTTGGTCAGACCATTCCATACCCTTTTCGTACCATGCCTCACCGCTGAAGGTCTGCACCCCATCCAAACGGGCCAAAGCCGTGGTAAGCATGGCATAGGTCATTGGAGCGCCGGGAGCAAACTCATTTTCTGATGTGCCTTGGATCAATTCTCTGGCAGAAACAAAGGATACTGCATCCTCAAACCAGGAGCCTGCCGGAACATCTGAAAAACTTCTGCTGTTATTCACAATTTTCACTGCGGCCCCATTGGGCAAAGATGCCACAATCTGGTTTCCTGCCGCTACGGAATTTGGGATTACGGTTGTAGAGCCGTCTCCATTGACAATAACCGCCACAGTACCCGGGGCAGGCAAAACAACAGGAATCGCCACCTTTACCGGCTGATCTCTTTGAGTGTAAACCGTAATCACCGATGCTGCTGATATGTCTTTGGCCGCTTCAACGGCTGAAATAGGCAGAGCCACTGCTTCTCCCTTCTGCTTGGCAGCAGTAATCCCTGAACTGGATAATCTGACTTCCATATCTTCCCTGCCGGTGTTGTCCGTAATAATAGTAATGACAGTCCCATCTCTCTGTGTTCTGGTAGTGACATGAGAGCCGTCTGTTTCCCACCTGGACGTAGTAGAAATTATATCGCTGCCGGCCCCATCGCTGCTTCCTGAGCCGCTTGATTCGTCAGAACTGCCGGACGAACTTGCGCTGCCGGACGAACTATCCGTTACGGGAGGTTTATTGCCATCGGGATCAGACGGATCCTTTTTATCATCATCAGGGTCTGTCTTGTCTTCACCGTTTCCGCCATCGGAGCCAGGTTTGTCAGCAGTCACAGCTTCACCGCAGTTATCGCACTTGCCGTCATTGTCGGAATCCACGTGGCTGGTGCAGGGATCCTTCTCACCAGGCTGAAAATCGCCGGGGTCATCGGGATCCGTGGCGAAAGGATCATCGAATTCGGCATTAAATATTACGGTTGTTTTTGTGGATTCCAAAGATCCTTTTAGAGCAGCGTTGGCCAATCGGTTCCATTCTGCCTCGCTTCCGCCAAAGTATATGGTTCCTGAACGCAGGCTCGAAGTAAAAGGATTCTCACCAATTTCCCTAACAGTTGCCGGAATATACAGTTCCGAAAGCAACGTGCAGGATGCGAACATACCCGCACTGATACGGTCTGCCGTCTGAGGCAGCGTCACATCTGTCAGTTTCCAGCACTGTGAAAATAAATTGTCACCCAAGGTCACACTGCCGCTGCCAGACTTGAATCTCGCACGGACCATCTCCTTGCAACTCATGAATGCTCCTGCGCCCACAGATGTAATGCTTGCCGGAAAATCAATATAATCTAAAGACGTACAGCCCTGGAATGCATTGTCTCCGATGGTTTCCACTCCTTCCAAAACAGTTGCGGAAGTCAGGCTTTCACACATATAAAAAGCACTATTCCCAATGGTTTTGACTGTACCGGGAATCGTCACCTCCACCAGCCCGGACTTACAGAATGCACTTTGTCCAATGGTCTTTACGCTGTTCGGGATATACACGCTGAGGGCCTCGGTCTGATAAAAAGCATACTCCCCAATTCTGGTAACCCCCTCCTCAATAACGACCGTATGAAAGGCATACTCGCTCCACGGTGAAGGGTTACCGGATGAGTAATCCGGGATGACTCCGCTGCCGGAAAGGGTCAGCACCCCGGAATTCGTTAAGGACCAGCCAATGTTCCCTGCCGTTCCTTCCTGCACTACTTCGTCAGCCTCTGGGACATCTGATGGAACATAGCCTTTGGGATAACGTGTAATAATAAAGTCCGCACCTTCAACCGCTGCTGCGCTCATAGAACGTCCCCAGTGGACAGAACTATTATAGTTCGCCTCCGCCACTGTCACACCGCCCTCGCTCTTTTTAAGTACAATGACGCTGTGGCTGCCGTTGTTTACCCTGAGGATAT
>CAYWRB010000639.1:0-2037 GCA_964460025.1 uncultured Hungatella sp. | reverse complement strand
TTCTTCCGTAAACTGTGCCCAGCTGCAATCCCCCTCGCAGGTCGCATGAAACAAACCGTAGTTTTCCGTAGGGAGCAGATAAGCGACAGCCTTGGCAAGCTCCGTCGCGCTGGTGGGCGATCCCACCTGATCCCGCACCACCCGTACCTTATCGTTGGTCTCGCTGAGTCTGAGCATCGTTTTTACAAAGTTCTTGCCATCCCCATACAGCCACGCCGTGCGCAGGATAAAATGCCTGTCCGAAAATTCCTTTACGAACTCTTCTCCCGCCAGCTTCGTCCTGCCGTAAGCGCCCTGCGGCCCTGTCGGGTCGGTTTCCTTATAAGGTCTTGTGCCGTTGCCGTCAAACACGTAATCGGTGGAAATATGCATCAGCTTCGCACCCGTCTCATTGGCCGCAATGCTCAGGTTGCGCGCGCCGACCGCATTGATACGGAAGGCCAGATCCTCTTCCTTCTCGCAGGCCTCCACCGCCGTGTACGCCGCACAGTTGATGATCGCATAGGGGTTGATATCCCGCACAAATTTCATCACATCGTCCACCTTTGTGATATCCAGTTCCCCCACGTCCGTATTGACAAGTTCGTATTCTGTGCTTCCTGCATATTCCAGATTGACGGCCCGTCCCAACTGCCCGTTACAGCCCGTCACAATGATTTTTTTCATTTCACTGCATCCTTTCCCAATAGGTGATGTTCTATTATGCCATTATATTCCATAATCCAAATAATCGCAATTGCTTATTTGAAAATCAAAAACCCGCTGTTCGCAATCTCCGCCTCTTCCCTGCATAAGTTTCCGTGAACTGCCAATATTATAGTTTAAAGCATTTATCCCAAAAGATACACAACCACTGAATGAAGATGGAGGAAACCATGCTTGCGCGAATTCCCAAACACATCGGCATCATCCCGGACGGCAACAGACGCTGGGCTAAAAGAAACGGTTTGCGAAAAGAAGACGGCTATGCCTACGGTCTGAAACCCGGTCTACAGTTACTTCGGCTTGCGCAAAAATACGGCATTCACGAAGTAACCTACTACGGATTTACCGTGGACAACTGCAAACGGCCGAAGGAACAGGTGCACGCCTTCTCCGACGCCTGCGTACAGGCCGTACAAATGATTACAACGGAAAACGCAGTGCTTCACGTCATAGGCAACACCGGCTCCCCCTGCTTTCCGACTCAGCTGCTTCCCTATGTAAATGTAAAACGGCAGCCTGCCTCAAACGGACAGACCACCGTAAATTTCCTCGTAAATTATGGTTGGGAATGGGATATGAAAAACGGATGGGCCTCCCGGGACATTCCCAGAATTGACCTCGTCATACGCTGGGGCGGCATGCGCCGGCTCTCCGGTTTTCTGCCGCTCCAGACCGTGTATGCAGATTTTTATATCGTAGACGACCTTTGGCCTGACTTTCAGGAAAAGCAATTCTTCGACGCCCTGCAATGGTATCAGAAGCAGGACGTCACTTTAGGTGGCTGATACAAAATCACCTGATTTTATAATTCAAAATTTCCAAAATTTTTTCTGCTACGTCTTCGGGCTGCATATTTGTTGTATCAATTCGAGGATATGTATATGTATCATAAAAGGTATATGTATTCTTCATACCTCGTTCAATCCGTTCTTTTTCCCTTCCATTTTTTATCAGTCTTCTCATGTTCTCTTCCCTGTCGCACTTTAGAATGACAGGGCATAGCTCAAATAATATATCATCTTGTTTGAGTCTGCTTAACACTTGCTCAAATATCTGTTTGCGTTCTCCGTGAAATCCATAGGGAAATATAATAAATTCTATATCTTCGCAAAGGAGATAATTTTTGAATAAAGAATATATGTTATTAGACACTGCTATTTTAGTTGCCTCTGTAAAGGGAAAAGGATTAATTGCCCGGCACCAGTCAGCATCTATAAATGCACACTTCGTTAATTTATGTAACAATATTTCTGAGGTGGTACTTTTACCGACCCCGTTTGCTCCCAGAATAAGAATGATTTTTTTCATATCGCCATGCTCCCGGACAAACCA
>CAYWRB010000638.1:0-2040 GCA_964460025.1 uncultured Hungatella sp. | reverse complement strand
ACAGTGAATCCACAGACTGAATACATCTTTCTGAAGCTGATCTTGGCTCTCTACCAGTACGGTCTGTTTCACTTTTGTCATAAAGTTCTCCTTATTACCCGATGACCCGATTGATATCAGCTACCATATCCACCACGGCCTGTCTGGATGCCTCCGCAAAATGCTCCGCTCCAAAACCGGCATATTTTTCCTGCTTATAGGCCGCAATAATCCCTCTGGAAGAGTTGACGATAGCTCCCAGTCCGTCTTCATGAAAACAGTATCTTAAATCCTCTGCCGTTCCGCCCTGGGCGCCGTAGCCCGGAACCAGAAAATAGGTATGGGGCATCTGCTTTCTCAATATCTTGCTCATCTCCGGATAAGTCGCTCCCACAACGGCTCCCACATTGCTGTAGCCCTTCTCCATGGACATGGCTCCCCATTCTTCCACCTTCTCCGCCACCAGTTCATATACGGGACGGTTGTCCACCAATCGGTCCTGAAACTCTCCGCTGGAAGGATTGGAGGTCTTTACAAGCACAAAGATTCCCTTATCCTCCTGATTGCACACATCCACAAAGGGCTTCACCCCATCGGTTCCCAAGTAGGGATTTACCGTAATAAAATCCGTGCCAAATCCGGACAATCTGCTGCTTCCCACCTGAACATGTCCCAGATGGGCAACGGCATAGGCCGCTGATGTGGAACCGATGTCTCCTCTTTTCACATCACCAATCACCAGCAATCCCTTTTCGTGACAGTAATCGATGGTCTTCTTGTATGCCATAAGTCCCTGGATTCCAAACTGTTCATACATGGCCACCTGGGGCTTCACGGCAGGAATCAGGTCGTAAGTATGATCAATAATCTCTTTATTGTACTGCCATATGGCTTCTGCGGCCCCCTCCAGGGTCTCTCCATATGCTTTCACTGCATTTTTTAAAATATGTTCCGGAATATAGCTTAACATCGGATCCAGCCCGACACAGACCGGTGCCTTGGTCTTTTGGATCTTCTCAATCAGCTTTTGAATCATGATATCCTCCTTGATCTGGTCTACATGAATATACGATAGGTATGGCACATGGAAAACGCTTAAGGCGGTTCCATAGTTTCATCAATCTTACCATAAATGGGAATGGGTTTCAAGATTCAGACGAAAATTGTATACCCTATTTCCTGAAAATATGGTAAAATGGCTTTTGAAAGAGAAAATATACCGCATCGGAAAGTTTTAAGAAGGATCAAGAAATTTCTGCAATAAGTGAACACTCTAAGTATGTTTTAGGGGAGAATAGGATTATGAATCGTAAAACAATTTTTAAGATGATTTGTGAGTACGGATTGATTACCTTTGCTGTTCTTTTGATGGATGTGGGAATCTATGTGTTTAAATTTCCAAACCATTTTTCCTTCGGCGGAGTTTCCGGCCTGGCTGTGATACTGAACAGTCTCCTTGGAATCCCGGCCAGCCAGATCAACCTTGTCATCAACCTGATTCTTCTGGTATTTGGATTTATCATGCTTGGGAAGGGATTCGGCATAAAAACCACCTATGCCACCATTCTGTCTTCCCTGATTTTAAGCGCTATGGAGTGGAAATTTCCTTTGAATGCCCCACTGACCCATGAACCAATGCTGGAGCTTTTATACGCCATCGCATTTCCGGCGGTGGCCGCTGCCATCTTGTTTTATGTCAATGCCTCAGGCGGCGGAACCGATATCATTGCCATGGTTTTAAAGAAATATACTACGGTTGACATCGGCATGGCTCTGCTTCTTACGGATACCGTAATCGTAAGCTTATCCTTTTTGGTTTTCGATGTTCCAACGGGCCTCTTTTCCGTATGCGGCCTCATCGCCAAATCCATCTTTGTAGACCAGACCCTGGATCAGATGAAGCTGAGCAAATATTTTACCATCATCTGCGATGAACCTGCTCCTATCTGTACCTTCATCAAGGACGTTCTTCACCGCAGCGCTACCATCTATCACGCGGAGGGGATCTATACCCATGAGGGAAAAACCATTATCCTCTGCGCCCTGGACCCGCGGCAGGCC
>CAYWRB010000637.1:0-2047 GCA_964460025.1 uncultured Hungatella sp. | reverse complement strand
CAGCAGTTTTTGTCAATCCCATTTCCCCTGATTTTGCCAGATTCTATACTTCCAATTGGAAAAACTGCTAAAAGTCCGGACAATAAAAAAGCGTAAAGTCTCGGAGAGTTTATTAAAGACTTTACACTTTTTGTTATACATTCCGTTATTTTGTTCTTGCTACTCTTTAATATAATCAATTTCCGTAAGATTAATGCCCGAGGCTGTCAGGATCACTTTCAGCGCCGTATAACGCCGTTTCATCTTTTTGTATGCCTCGGATTCTTTCTCAGAACACTGCATATAATCCTGTAATCTGTCAAATTCTTCAATTGACATTTTAAGCATTTCTTTTTCAGTCATATCAGCACCTACTTTCTAAGAATCTTATTAATTTGTATCTGCTACAATTATATCAATCTATAGAAAAAGTGTAAAGCCTTTATTCAAATATCTGCAACAGTCCGGCATGTCCGTCTTTTGGACCCAGATAAAAATGTATGAAAGAGGATGCATCCTTCCCCATTCTATGATAAAATAATCTCAATCATTTTACAGAATAAGGCCTTTCCGAAACATACCGGATTGAAAAGGAGAGCATATGGAACCACCAAAAAAGAGACTTATTTTCCACATAGACGTAAATTCCGCCTTTTTAAGCTGGGAGTCCGTACACCGCCTGGAACAAGATCCGGCGGCTCTGGATCTGCGCACCATCCCCTCCGCCGTAGGCGGCGACAGAGCCTCCCGTCACGGCATCGTCCTAGCCAAATCCACCCCGGCTAAACAATACGGCATTACCACCGGAGAGCCCCTTGCCCAAGCTTTAAAAAAGTGTCCCGATCTGGTCGTTGTCCCCTCCAATTTCAGCATCTACATGGATTTTTCCAAAAAGCTTCTCCAGCTTTTGGAAGAATACACTCCGGACACAGAAAAATTCAGCATTGACGAAGCATTTTTAGACATGACCTCCACCATTCACCTTTTCGGCTCCCCTATAGCCACCGCCGACAGCATCCGCCAAAGAATAAAAAGCCAGTTAGGCTTTACCGTCAATGTAGGAATTTCCTCCAACAAGCTTCTGGCCAAAATGGCATCTGATTTTGAGAAGCCAGATCGCTGCCATACCCTGTGGGAGGAGGAAATTCCCTCCAAAATGTGGCCCCTCCCCATAAGAGATCTATTCTTTGTAGGCAGATCCGCCGAGAAAAAAATGCAGGCCATCGGAATCCGAACCATCGGAGACCTGGCCCACAGCAATCCACAAATATTAAAATCCCATCTGGGAGACAAATACTCTACCCAGATTCTCCGCTATGCCAACGGCATTGACGACAGCCCCGTAGCAGAAAAAGAACCAGTAAACAAAGGCTACAGCAACGAAATCACCCTGTCCCAGGATATCTCCGACTATGACTCTGCCTGCCAGGTCATCCTGTCCCTCTGCGAAACCGTAGGCATCCGCCTAAGAAAAGACAAGGTGCAGTGCAGCTGCGTCTGTGTAGAACTAAAAGACTGGGATTTCCACGCCCACTCCCACCAGACAACCCTGGACACCCCCACCGATTCCACCACCATCCTCTACCAAAACGCATGCCGGCTCCTGAAAGAATTCTGGGATCTTACCCCCGTTCGCCTGATCAGTGTCCGTGCCAGCCGCATAACCGACGATTCCTTCACTCAGCTTTGCATGTTCCAAACCGCCAAGAATCAGAAGCTGGAGCAGATGGACAAAGCCATCGATACCATCCGCCAAAAATACGGCATCGACAGCATCAAGCGAGCCAGCTTCCTAACCCCCAATACCATCGTAGACCACGCCTCCAGCAAACAGATGTTATTTACTGTAAAAGTCCACCGCCGAATAGGCGGCATTAATTCAGGAATGTCAAATGCGCACGTCAGACTTTTATGTGTGGTCGTGCGTCCAAAGGTTTAGTAAAAAGTTTCATGTCCAATGAAATTACGAAAAATCCGCTCTGAGAGGGAGTTGTGTTGCTTTTCCCCCAGCGCCAGAGACAAACAGCTCAGGAAAGGGGTCCTCCTCGGTTTGCATTTGCAGGAGATC
>CAYWRB010000636.1:0-2047 GCA_964460025.1 uncultured Hungatella sp. | reverse complement strand
AAGGGATTTCAGGACGACAGATGCGTTCTGTATGTGCTGCGCTGTGCGGTGTATTTTGCAGAACATCAGCACCATGAGCCGGAGAAGTTAAAGTGGTGGTATTGGAAGGATAAAGATTATCCTGAGGACAGGAATGAAGAAGAGAGGAGAGAACATGGTATTTGAATTAAAAGACACAAAAAAAGCGGAGGCTCTGTACGAAGGATGGCAGGAGACCCTCATCTGGTCATCCCTTCAGGGAATCATGGGAAAGATCTATGTGGATTCCCAGGAGGCACCAGCGTCCGCTGTGGTTATCCTGGGAGACTTCTGTTTCCCCGCCGGAAAACCGGAGAGAACCTTTCTCCTGGACGGCCTTAAATTTGGTCGGCAGGAGTTTATGATCGTGGTTCCCCAGAACCGGCAGTGGGCAGAGCTGATTGAGGATTGCTATGGGGAGAAGGCCAAGTGGGTGATACGCTACGGGATAAAGAAAGAGGGAGATATCTTTGACAGGGAAAAACTGCAGCATATTGTGGACGGACTGCCGGAAGGTTACACTCTTCAGATGATGGATGAGGCGCTGTTTTTACGGTGCAGGGAGATTGGCTGGTGCAGAGATTGGGTAAGGCAGTATGACGACTATGAGTTATACCGGAAACATGGTCTGGGGGCCATTATCCTGAAAGAAGGGGAGCCTGTCTCAGGGGCATCCTCCTACTCCGGTTACAAGGAAGGAATTGAGATTGAGATTGTTACCAGAGAAGATTACCGGAGAAAAGGACTTGCCAGCATCTGCGGGGCAAAGCTGATATTGGAATGCTTAAAAAGAGGATGGTATCCCAGCTGGGATGCTCAGAATAAGTGGTCGGCTTCTCTGGCCGAAAAGCTGGGATACCATTTTGACTGTGAGTATGAGGCCTATGAGGTGAGACTTAATCCTCCCTCAGCCCTGTAAGTCCCGTATACTCCAAAAACTCATCAATCACCGCCTGCTGCAGAAGCTTCCTGGTCTCCGGGTCTTTTCCTCCGGCAGGAGTCCCGTCTACGGAGGTGGCATAGCGGTAGAAATTGGAGGATGAGGTGACTAAAATCTCGTCCGCATCCATCAGTTCTGCCAGAGTAAAGGGCCGTTCCATGACCTGAATTCCCAGCCGGTAACAAGCTTCTATCATATGGGTCTTGGCGATGCCGCGGAGGATCAGATTGTCATTGGGATGAGAATAGAACACTCCGTTTTTTAAGATAGAGATATTGCTGTGAGAGCCCTCGGTCACCAGGTCTCCTCTGTGGAACACGGTTTCTCCGGCCCCGGCCCGTTTGGCGTCCTGGGAGGCCATGACAGAGGGCAGCAGATTCAGGGTCTTTATGTTACAGTGGTAGAAACGGGTATCTTCCTTGGTGATTACCCCGATTTCTTTTTCCGGATCCTGCATGGCAAAGGGGCGGATCGAGACCCACAATTTTCCTTCAAGATCTTGGTCATAGGTGTGATTTCTCACCGCAACTCCTCTGGTGACCTGCCAGTAGACAAAATGGGTGCTTCCCTCCACCTTTTTTAAAAGTTCGGTCAGGAGAGCGCCAAGCTTCTTTTTTTCCATGGGAATCCGAATATCCAAAGCTTTTGCACTGCTGTAAAATCGGTCCAGATGCTCATCCAGAAGGAAAATCTTATGGTTTCCTCCCAGAGTGGCCTCATATACTCCGTCTCCGAAAAAATGGACCCGGTCATTGAAAGGAATCATTACCTCATCCGGAGTCCCTGTCTGTCCATCATAGTACGCTAATTCTTTCATAATCAATCCTCCGCTGGAACCGTTCCCATATGCTGAACATTACAGCCAAAAGGGCAGCGGTTATTTTCTACCTATTAAAAATAATACTTTTCTCTGATTTTGTCCAGCTGATTTTAATAAAAGATCTTATGGCAGGAGTTATGAGCTTTACATCCGGAAGAAGCCGGTTTATAATGAAGAAACTCTCAATGCAAGAGACACAGGAAAACAAGAGGTGGGAAAATGAGACTTAAAAATGTATTGATATCTGTCAAGAATATGGAACGGTCCTT
>CAYWRB010000635.1:220-2048 GCA_964460025.1 uncultured Hungatella sp. | reverse complement strand
CCTACCGAAATTCTTGAGGCTTTGTCTTCGTTCAACGCTGAAGGACGTCCGATCTGGAAACCGATGCATATGCAGCCGATATATCGCACATCTCCGTTTATAACTAGGGAGGGTAATGGCAGAGGACGATCGAATGCGTACATAAGTGATAAAGGAGACGATGTCGGAGCTGACATCTTCCAGCGTGGACTATGTTTACCAAGTGATAACAAGATGACTGCGGAACAGCAGGATAGAGTTATTGAGATTATTCATAGGTGTTTTCTTTAGCCTTTCTTCCTAATCAATGGATAGCTGAAAATATAATGAAATAGAAGGTTTAAACGATGTGTTTGAATATAAGGGGGATGGATGAAACTTGAAAGAAAACGCGGATTCTATGAGAAGTATGTAAAGCGTCTCCTTGACATTATTTGTTCTCTTCTAGCTATTATCGGCTTTTTCTGGCTTTATGCGATTATAGCTGTAGTTGTACGCATTAAGATGGGCTCACCAGTTCTTTTCAAGCAGCCGAGGCCGGGACTGATTAATCCAAGAACTGGAAAAGAGAGGATCTTCGACATGTATAAATTTCGGACCATGACGAATGAAATAGATGTAGATGGTAATCTTCTTCCAGATGAGCAGAGACTATCAAAATTTGGAAAGATACTCAGGGCGACAAGTTTAGATGAACTTCCAGAGATATTCAATATCCTGAAAGGTGACATGAGCATTATAGGACCTAGACCGCAGCTTGTGCGAGACAGGGTGTTCATGGACGATAGAACAAGAATGAGGCATACGGCGAAACCTGGATTAAGTGGTCTTGCACAAGTTAATGGCAGAAATGCTGTCGCTTGGGAGCAGAAGTTTGAATGGGATCTTAAATACATAGAGAATATTAGTTTTGTGAATGATCTTAAGATTTTGTTATTAACTGTTAAGAAGGTTTGCGGTAGAGGCGAGAGTTCTAAAGAACTGGATTTCACTGATGATTATGGTGATTCGCTGTTGAAGGCCAAGAAAGTGTCACAGACAAAGTATGATGCTCTTCAAGCGTATGCGATTAAGCTGATTAAAGAACATGAAGGTCGGGCCTAAATGGAAAAATATAGCGTTTTAATGTCACTTTATAAAAAAGAACATCCCGCATACCTCCGACTAGCGCTGAACTCTATGATAAATCAAACAGTGAAGCCTGACGAGATTGTACTTGTTGAAGATGGTTTATTAACGGATGAGCTTTATCAGGTTGTTGAGGAGTATAAAGAATATCTGCATCTGGTTGTAAATAAAGAAAATCTTGGTTTGGGATTAGCATTAAATAAGGGACTATTGGCTTGTAAAAATGAACTCATAGCCCGAATGGATACAGATGATATAGCTACATTGAATAGATGTGAGAAGCAAATTCAGTATTTTGCAACGCACCTATCGACAACTATTCTTGGTGGTCAGATTGAGGAATTCATAACCTCACCTGACAAAGTTGTGGGGAAACGCGTAGTTCCAAGGACCGACAAAGCATTAAAAGAGTACATGAAAAAGCGTTGCCCATTCAATCACATGACAGTAATGTTTAAAAAGTCTGATGTGATAAAAGCAGGAAATTATCAGGATTGGTTTTGGAATGAAGATTATTATCTATGGATAAGATTAGCGCTTGAAGGATTTGTATTTGCGAATCTTCCAGACACATTAGTGTATGCTCGTGTCGGAACTGATATGTACCAGAGACGTGGTGGAGATAAGTATTTCAAAAGTGAAATTGAAATTCAAAAGCTAATGCTCGAAAAAAAACTAATCTGATATGGAACAAAATTAAGTAAATGTGGTAAAAGATTAA
>CAYWRB010000635.1:0-210 GCA_964460025.1 uncultured Hungatella sp. | reverse complement strand
CCAAAATTAGAGGTTGGGTGTTTCAGAAATTTGCTAGAGAATAATTTAAGTATAAGTAGTGATTATTATGGATCAAAGATATAAAAACAAACTATTAGTAATGATGTCATATTTTCATACTGTTTGCGAAAATTACAAACTTAGATATTATGCAATAGGTGGCACGTTTCTCGGGGCGTTGAGACATAATGGTTTTATTCCATGGGATAA
>CAYWRB010000634.1:0-2050 GCA_964460025.1 uncultured Hungatella sp. | reverse complement strand
GTAAAGGGAAAAAGAGTGGATCTACAAAATAAGTTGAAACAAGTTTGGGATTTTTCGGCGGACATAGGAATGGAATATGATATTGTGATATCACCGATAGTAATTCCATATGATGAATTTGAACAGTATAAGCGTATACTGCCGTATTACATGAATATTGTAGCGGAGGGAAAAAAGATTGGATGAGTTGTGGAGATTCACAGAAAATCGTGCTGTATGAATATGCGGTTGGATATATGTATGATGCAGTAGCATGATATGGATTTTCTGGATGTTGCAAATGGCATATCGCTGTGATAAAATATTTGAGAAATAACCATAGAGGAGATAAGACAAATGAAAACATGCAGATTTTGTGGAAAAGAGTTGGATGAGGAGGCGTTGTTCTGCAATTTTTGTGGTAAACAATGTGAGGATTTGCCACAGGCTGGAGGCATCTGCCCACAGTGCGGCAGGCAGAATCAGGAAGGAGATCTATTCTGCAGAGGATGCGGGGCAAAGCTTCATGATGCTGGGGGGACAGGACTGAGAGACCAGGTTGAGAGCAAGAATCAGACGACAGAAGCAGATGCCGTCACAGAATGGGAAAATCAGCTGTCTGGGAGCAGGAAGACCAGTGGTTTTCAAGAAAACCCATCAGGAAAGAGAAAACGTTTGGTTTTGGCGGCAGCAGGAGGGATTCTTGCGGTGGCCATGGCAGGTGGCCTGTTTCTGGCATTGAAAGGGCCAAAAAAGAATGGGGATGAAGATATATTGGTTGCACAGCAGGAGCAGCTTCAGGAAGATTCCCTATTTGATTTAAGCCAGGCCCAGCTTGTGGAAAATTACAAAAAGCCCGATGGGACGGGACTCATAGATCTTGGGGCGAGAAACCATCAGCCGGGTACCAGGGATACCTCGGCTTTGTGGGATAGAGATTTGTTCTATCGCTTGGAGGACATAGGGGGAGAGGATGACAACCATATTGCAGACTGCTTTCTTATGAGGATGGAGCTTGTGAGGACGGACAATGGAAAGACCATGGAGTATGAGGTGTACCGGGATAAGGAGACGGGGCAGATTGTAAAAATTGTTTCTATCGAATCTATGGAAGATCAGAGTCTGGAACTAACGGATTATTATTATCAGGATGAGAAGCCTAATTTTGTGTTCCGGCGCAGTGACAGCATATATACGCCGTCTTACGCCACGATTGATAAGACAGGGGAGCGGTATTATTTTTCCGGGGATCAGATGGTAAAATGGAGATGGATCTATGAACCGTCGGTGGTGAAGCAGTGGATCCTGGAGCCGGAGGAGACCTGGTATACTCAGTGGGGCTATATGGAGATCTCGGACGGGGAACGGGCCCAGTACGATGAGAAGGAAATCCAGGTTCTGAACGAGGCTTATAATACCTATGAGGCAATTCTTGCCAATGAGCCGGCGGCTCTGATTCAAGGGTGCGTGACAGATGAGGAGGGACAGCCTCTGAAAGCCGTGGAGGTAGGAATCGGCAGAATGGAAAACGGAGAGATCAAAACGCCGCAGGTTAAAGTGGAGACAGATGAAGAAGGGGTGTATGCCTGGGAGATACCAAAAGGAGAAGAGGGAGGGGAGTATTTCCTTGTGTTCCGAAAGGAAGGCTGGGTTCCTGCCCTGATGCAGGTTCCCGATATGGGAGCAGGTAGCCTGATGATGCAGGCCGTCCAGGAGGATATGGTGCTTCTGGAAGAGAGGGAAGAAGAGGCGTATCCGGTTACGTTTTATACATATCAAGTGGAAGCCCAGGGAGAGGAAGAGGTACTGGCAAGGGCATTTGCAGAGGAAGAAGATGAGGAGGAGCAGCTGCCGGCGCTGGCAGGGGCTTCGGTCAAGGTGTACGACGGTATGAACTGGCTCTGGGGAAATCCTGCGGCAGAGGGGGAGACTTTGGAGGACGGGAGTCTGTCCATGGAATTGCCGGCAGGAATCTATACGGCTGTCGTAGAAAAAGAGGGGATTGTACCATCCAGAAAGGTGTTCCTTGCGGGAGGACGGGAGAATAGGCAGACGATTTATGCCATGGCAG
>CAYWRB010000633.1:933-2054 GCA_964460025.1 uncultured Hungatella sp. | reverse complement strand
GGAAATCTTAAAGTCGGGGACAATGCGGATGGCATGGGCCTTTCTGCCGCCGGTGGAATCGAAGTATCCGTTCCGCTCGATCAGCCCGTCCTCTTCCAGTATATTCAGGTTCTGGCTGACGGTGGACAAACCCATCTGCAGATCCTGGACGATCTGCAGCTTGGAAGTCGCTTTTTTCTGATAAATGTATTTATAAACCTTCGATCTGTTGATCTTTTTTAAATTGATTGTGGTCAGTCCTTTTTCACTCATAAGCATACTCCTGAAGTTATATCTCTCTCATAAGGGTAAGATGTAACTTTATTTTATGGTATGAGGGACTAAAATACAAGGAATATAGTGAAAATGTATAAAAAATAATTTTCTAATTGTATGTTTTACCAGTAGATTTATATGCGATAAAGATTTATTCTGTACTTAAGGTTAAGATATAAGCGTAAGTAAAAAGCAAAACAATGTATGGAGGGAAAAAGTATGAAATTGACAGTCGATGGAATCAAAAACCGCGCACCGTGGGAGGAGGCAGGAATCGCGCTTCCGGGATATGATGTGGAGAAGGCTTCGGAGAAGGCAAAAAAGGAACCGGTTTGGGTGCATTTTGGAATCGGAAACATTTTCCGCATCTTTATCGGCGGCATTGCGGATGGTCTTCTGGAGGAGGGCGTCATGGACAGGGGCATTACCTGTGTTGAGACGTTTGATTATGATGTGGTGGATAAAATCTATGAGCCATATGACAATCTGGGGCTGAGCGTGATCCTGCATGGGGACGGGACCAGAGAATACAGAGTGTTGGCGTCTATGGCTGAGGCGGTAAAGGCGCAGTCCTCCGTTCCGGCTAAGTGGGGCAGACTGAAAGAAATTTTTACCAGTCCTTCGTTACAGATGGTTTCCTTTACAATTACCGAAAAAGGATATGCTTTGCACAGAGCGGACGGAACATGGTTCCCTTATGTGGAAGCCGATATTCAGAACGGACCGGACAGGGCGGTTGGAGCAATGGCGGTGCTGACAGCGATGCTCTATGAACGGTATCGGGCAGGGAAGTACCCCGTCGCATTGGTTTCCATGGATAATTGTTCCCAGAACGGCGCACGGCTTCGCGAATCCGTGTTGACCAT
>CAYWRB010000633.1:0-923 GCA_964460025.1 uncultured Hungatella sp. | reverse complement strand
GCAAAAGGCCGGTTTTGTGGACGAAGGGTTTGCCGCTTATGTAAGTGACGAAAAAATGGTTGCTTTTCCGTGGACCATGATTGATAAAATTACGCCGCGCCCAAGCGAGCAGATTGCAAAAGACCTGGAGGAACTGGGCGTCGAAGAGATGCAGCCGGTCATTACCGGCAAAAAAACATATATTGCGCCCTTCGTCAATGCCGAAAAACCGCAGTATCTTGTCATTGAGGACAGCTTCCCCAACGGTCGTCCTGCGCTGGAGAAAGGTTTCGGCGTATATATGGCGGACAGGAAAACAGTGAATCTGTCGGAGCGCATGAAAGTAACGGTATGCCTGAATCCGGTGCATTCCGCTACCGGACCCCTCGGAGTGGCATTGGGATACGAGTTGTTTGCACATATGCTGAATACGGATGAAGACATGATGAAAATGGCGCGTATGGTAGCCTATGACGAGGGACTTCCTGTGGTGCCAAATCCCGGAATCCTTTCCCCGCAGGAGTTTGTAGATGAGCTTTTTAATGACCGGTTCCCGAATGAATATCTCGGTGACACAAACCTGCGGCTTGCCGTGGATGTGTCCCAGATGGTGGGAATCCGTTTTGGGGAAACCATCAAGGCGTACGTTGCAAAATATGGGGACGCTTCCCGCCTTACTGCCATTCCGCTGGGGATCGCAGGGTGGCTGAGGTATATGCTTGCCGTGGATGATGAAGGAAAAACCTATGAGCTGGCGCCCGACCCCATGAACGAGGAAATACAGGAACGGTTAAAGGATATTGTGGTGGGCAAGCCGGAAACCTTTACGGATCAGTTAAAGGCGATCCTTTCCAATGAACGTATTTTCTTTGTTGATATTTATCAAACCGGTCTGGGAGAAAAAATTGAAACGATGTTCCGGGAAATGCTTGCGGGACCCGGCG
>CAYWRB010000632.1:0-2054 GCA_964460025.1 uncultured Hungatella sp. | reverse complement strand
AGCTTTGCCTGAGTTTTACTTTATCTCTGGCGCTTCTGCGACGGGTATCATCTAAAGCGGCATAGTGCTTTTTCGTGGTGTTTACGTCGGCGTGGCCAAGGACATCCGCAACCAGGTAGATATCACCCGTTTCCTGGTACAGGGTGGTGCCATAGGTGCTTCGAAGCTTATGGGGGGTTATTTTTTTTAGGGGAGTGACAATTTTGGCATATTTTTTAACCAGGTTTTCCACGCTTCGCACGGATAACCGTTTCATCTGTAACGATAAAAACAGTGCATTTTCATGCCCGGCCTCAGGAACCATAAGTTTTCTTTCTGCCAGATAGTCCTGCAGGGCATCCTCCACCTCTATACCGAAATAGATGGTAACTTCTTTTCCTCCCTTTCGATGGATGTGGATTCCGCCGCTGTTGAAATCTACATCATTGATGTCAAGTCCTACACATTCCGAGACTCGGATTCCGGTTCCCAAAAGGAGTGTTAAAAGTGCAAGATCACGAACTTTTGTCTTTTCATGGAAAGCCTTCTGTTTATCCGTAAGATTCTCACCATTCTCTACCGCATCAAGAAGGCGTGCAACTTCATCTACATCAAGGCGGATAATTTCTTTTTCGTGGAGTTTGGGAAGTCTGACGAGAGCCGCCGGGTTATTTTTCAGCATTTCTTTCCTGTAAAAGTAATTATAGAAACTTTTCAAGGAAGAAATTTTACGCATGATCCCGCGTTCTTTGTTGACGACTTCCTGATTTTTATAGTTAAAGCGATATTTTAGATACTCCATGTATTCTTCCAGATCAGACGGAGTGACCTGATCTAAGTGGGAGAGGGTGATATCCCTGATCTCTATCTTTCCCATAGCCGGATTTTCTTTGTGAAGGAAATCAAAGAATACTTTTAAATCATAGGCATAGGCAATCCGTGTTCTGGAGGATGTCTGAGGCTCAATCCCTCTGAAAAAGTCCGTACAAAAGGGAGGAAGCTCTTTTATTAAACTTCTGAGATGAAGAATATTTTCTCTGTCTTTCTGTTCATGGTAAGGTAATGGCTGTTGTTGGCGGTTCATAATCACAATCCTCCTAGTTTTTCGGTAACGGCGCAGGCCATCCGGGAATGTTTCCGTTGATAATAGCATGAAACATCCGATCTTTGCTTCCTGGATTTTCATGTTGGATTTGGTTTATCAGTTGTTTGGCATATTCTCGTTTGGTATATCCGTCCGCCGGACACGGATTTTTACATACCGGAAGTTCGTATTTGTTTTTAAATCCAATGACATCTGACTCGCTTACATAGATCAGAGGGCGTATTACGGTAAGCTTTGTTTTGTCCAGATAAGTACTGGGAGAAAATGAGTAGAATCTGCCTTCATAAATCAAGGATAACATCATGGTTTCTATAACATCGTCTTTGTGATGGGCATAGGCTACCTTATTGCATCCCAGCTCTAAGGCCGCTTGGTTTAAAGCGCCTTTTCGCAATTTGGCACACAATGCACAGGGATTGGATTCCTGCCGAACCTGAAACAAAATTTTTCCGATCTCCGTGGAAACTATGGTATAAGGGATGGAAAATTGTTCACAGAGGCTTTTTACAGGAGAAAAATCCATATGTTCAAATCCAAGATCAACGGTTATACCATATAGTTCAAAAGCTTCCGGATAAAAAGCCTTCAGTCCATGAAGGGCATATAAAAGAGTCAAGCTGTCTTTTCCGCCGGAAATCCCGACAGCGATTCGGTCATTTTTTTCAATTAAATGATATGTATCTACCGCCTGACGAGTCAAACTAAGTAATCGTTGCAGCTTCATATTTTTGTAAATCCTTTTGCTGTAAATCTGTTTTTAGTTCTTATTTAAAGAAAACAGCCACTAACTATTCGTTAAAGTGTTGTTTCGCGAATAGTTAGATATGACAATCCATACTGCTATCACAACAGAAATATTAACCTGAAGGAAATCTATGCTTTGGTGGTTTGATAAAATGAATAATCGGAGTCACAATACTCATAATAAGCGCGAAGATCCCCCAGGAACTCGGGTTTCTTAAAATCTCAT
>CAYWRB010000631.1:0-2055 GCA_964460025.1 uncultured Hungatella sp. | reverse complement strand
ACCGTACGGATGAGCTGTATTTCTGTGAAAGTACGGAGGACTTTACTCTGGAGGAGACTGCCAGGCTGCTGGGGCAGGTACTTGGATGGGCCGCAGAGACAGATGGGGTTATGGTTCCTTTGGGAGAATTTCATGAAGGCGGTGTGGAGTTAAGGGCAGGAGTCACCGGAAAGCTTTATAAGGGAAAAATCAATACGGAGGTGGCTAATTCCATCTGTCCTGCCGTGGATGGAGAGTATGCGGTGATGACCATGACGGGAGCTCAGGCAAAGGAGCTGGCCAAAGAGGGGCTTTACAGGGAGGGAGACGAAAATCCGTTTCCTTATGTTCTGGTAACCCGGGGGAACAAGCCTTTGGAGGATCAGAAGGAATACAGAATTGCATTTTTCTGTCAGGGATATACGGAGGAGACGGCTGAAACTTATTCTGCCCAGATATACCAGGACTCCATAAGAAGCCTTCTGCGCACCTGGCTGGGAGAAAAAAAGAGTGTCTCTCCAAATGATATTTTATGGGAGTAAGTCTTACGGCTCGATAGAAGAAAGAGGGTGGCCTTATGAAGCATGACAGGGGAAAACGGAACATGGTATATCCGGCAATATCCGTGCTTTATCTGTTCCTTTTTTTGCTGGTCAGCGGCTTTTATTTTGCAAGGTATCTTCAGCGGCAGATCTTTGTGGAACGGACGACACAACTGAACGAGATAACATCTCAGGTGAGGAAGAATCTGGACAACGCGCTGGATTCTCACTGGAACTATCTGGCTGCTGCGGTGAACTGGCTGGAAAACGAGGAAGTGGACACGGCAAAGGATATGGCTGACTCTGTTCGGTTTTTAGAGGAACTGCTGGAGATGGACAATTACAACTCCATGCTGGTTCTCTTAGACAGCCAGGGGAACTGTTATGACAGGGAAGGAAAGCACGGCGTCTGGCCGGATATGGACCGGATATGGGACGGAGGAGAGCAGTATACGTATATATCGGACAGTTTTATCTATGAGGGAAGCTACTGGACTTTTGTGCGGAAGCTGGCTTCTCCTCTTCTGGCCGGAGAGGACGGTATCAAGTTTACCCACGTGATGCTTATGAAAAATATATACACCCTCAGCGAGTATTATGACAGCGATGCTTACGGCAGCCATAATGAGACATACATTTTAAAGAGTGATGGCACACGGATGCATGACGACATTTCCAGGGAAAATACCATACAGGCATACAATGTGCTTAAGGCTTTGGAGGGGATGGAAGGGCAGGCTATCACCGATATTCGGGATACGCTTGCAGGTCAGGAAACCATCAGTGCCAACTTTATCTATGAAGGCACGGAGTATTATTACTGCCTTACCTCTCTGGAAGAGTATGATACGCTGCTGCTTTTTCTGATTCCCGCCGATTTTGTGGCTTCGGGAACCGTAAATATGGTGTCTACGGTGATTCAGATGCTCCTTCTTCTGGCAGTGATTCTTCTTGTGCTGATGATTGTGGCGGTAGTTTCCATCGCCAGACAGCAGAGCAGCGCCCGGCTGTTTAAGCAGGAGCAGGAAAATCTGCGCAGACAGGAGGAGATGAATGCCCGGCTGGAGGAGACCAATGCCATGCTGGCCCGCTCCAAGGAGACGGCGGAGCAGGCTTTTCGGATTGCAAAGGAGGCCAACCAGGCCAAAAGCTCGTTTTTGTCCAATATGAGCCATGATATCCGCACGCCGATGAATGCTATTGTTGGTTTTGCCGCCCTTTTAGCCAGGGATGCACAGAATCCGGATAAGGTAAGGGAGTATACCAGAAAGATTACTTCCTCCAGCCAGCATCTGCTGGGCCTTATTAATGATATCCTGGATATCAGCAAGATTGAGGCCGGTAAAACTACGTTAAATCTGTCTACCGAGAATATGATGGATTTGATTGAGAATATTGACGCCATTATTCGTCCCCAGATGAAGGCCAAAGGCCATACCTTTGAGGTTTACAGCAAGGACCTGAAGCATGAGCAGGTGGAGATGGATAAGCTGCGGTTAAACCAGATTCTGTTAAACCTGCTGTCCAATGCGGT
>CAYWRB010000630.1:0-2062 GCA_964460025.1 uncultured Hungatella sp. | reverse complement strand
ACGGAAAGCCTGTTAAAAATGGCGGCATATACAGATACATTTTTTTATGATTTTAAGCTGGGGGATAAAGAAAAGTTCCGTCATTACATAGGGGGAGATGTGGATGTGGTGCTTTCTAATTTAAAAAAGTTAAGAAATAGAACGGACCGCATCGTACTTCGGCTTCCGGTTATACCAGGAATAACGGATACTCCGGAAAATATAGATTCTTTATATGAGACAGCCCGTGAAAATAAAATCCGCGAGATCCATTTCCTTCCATATAATACATCGGCAGGCGCCAAGTACGAATGGTGTGGGCGAACCTATACACTGGGGGAGAGAAAAACCGATACAGGGAAACTGGAGCAGTATAAAGAGAGGGCTCCGAAAGGGACAGAAGTATTTATCATGGGATGAAGTAAGGACAAAGGCAGGAGAGAAGCAATGATTGATATCGAAAAATATGCAGAACAAATTGTGGTAAGTGTTCCGTCAGAACGGGTGAGCTTTCTGATCGGCGAGATACGTGACAATATGCTGTCCGTGAACCATAAAACCGGAAGCATGGAACCAATCCTAAATGAGGAGACAGGAAAACTGCCTGTTATAATCAGAAAGGCAATGGCTGAGAAGCGAAAACTGGAATGCGCTCCCTGTGGAATTTGGGAGGGACAGATATTCGCCGGGTGCTTTACACTGAGAGATGAAAAGCTGGTAAATACCTATGATCTGCCGGAATTTGCATTTCCCCAGGAAAAAGAGGAAGGGGAAAAGTATGGTTTCGGCATTTACTCCATGTTTGGGCATATTTCGCCGGATTATAACAGGCTTTTGAAGCTTGGAACATCCGGTATAAAGGCGCGGATTGACAAACAGCTGGAAACGGCAGAAATTCAGAAAAACCGGGATTTTATGACAGCTGCCAGAATCTCCCTGGAGGGGCTGGAACAGTTTGCGGCAAATCATGTAAAGATGCTTTTGGAAAAAGCAGATCATTGTTTGAATGAAGGGAGAAAAAAAGAACTTCTGCGTGCGGCAGAAGCGCTGAAGCAGGTTCCAAAGAACCCTCCCAGAACGTTTTTTGAGGCATGCCAGTCTGCGTGGCTTCTTCATCTGGCGCTTCAGCTGACAGATAACTATCTGGCCCTTGGCCGCCCGGACCAGTATCTGTATCCTTTTTTGAAGCAGGATCTGGAAGAGGGAAGACTGTCCGCTCGAGAGGCACAGGAGATTACGGATTGCTATATGCTGAAATTTAACGAGCGATCCCAGGACAATGAGACAGCTGCTCAAATGATGGATCTGGAGATGCGGCAGAAAAAATTTGACAAGCAGTGGGAAGAGCGGAAATTATACGATATCGGACACCAGAGATACAATGTGAGAGATACCGTAGATGCTATCAACCATTGGAATCAGAATATTATGATAGGGGGCCTGATTCCTGAAACAGGAGAGGATGGAACCAATCTGCTGACGGTGATGATGCTTGAGTCTTTCCGGCGGATGCGGATGACGAATCCTGTATTGTCTGTGAGACTCCATAAAAAAACACCGGACTTTTTAAAACGTCAGATAGCCATTACCTTAAAGACAGGAGGCGGCCTGCCATGCCTGTATAACGATGAGACGATTATCAAAGCATATACGCATTTTGGTGTGGAGATTGAGTCTGCCAGGGATTATGCCAACAATGGATGCTGGGAGTGCCTTCTTCCCGGAAAGACAGATTTCTATTTTACGAAGCTGAATACATTGAAATGCCTGGAATGGGCTCTGAACCATGGAAGATGTCATATCGACGGGAAGAAAGAGGTGCCGGACCAGGGGGATGTAAGTGAGATAAAAAGTTTTGATGAATTGTATCAACGGGTTCTGGATAACCTTCGGCTGGTAATGGAGACGTCTGCACAGCACATGGTGGAGACACAACATCTTCGATCAATTGTGGCGCCGGTTCCGCTGTTGTCTGCATTTTTAGACGGTCCTGTGGAGAAAGGATTGGATATGACAGAGAAGGGCGACCGGTTTATTATGGGTGGGACAATCGCAGAAGGAATCAGCCACACCATTGATTCTC
>CAYWRB010000629.1:0-2062 GCA_964460025.1 uncultured Hungatella sp. | reverse complement strand
GGGCGATGCTTCTCCCCGTCCGCTCCCTGATATTCCAGTTCAAATCTCTGAGGAAGCTGGAAATCAAGCTGGATGGTACCGCACTGCCATGTCCTTCCGATTGCATCCACCAGATGAAAATCAATCTTTGGCCCATAAAAGGCGCCGTCTCCCTCATTTACCACATAGTCTAAGCCCAGCTCATCCAAAGCTGCCCTTAAACCTTCCGTAGCCATCTCCCAGTCCTCGTCGCTTCCCATGCTGTCCTCCGGCCTGGTAGACAATTCCACATGATACTTAAATCCAAACAGGGTATAAACCTCATTGATCAGACTGGCAACCCCCATAATCTCATCCTTAATCTGGTCCGGCGTCATGAAAATATGGGCATCATCCTGATTAAAACAACGCACCCTCATAAGGCCGTGAAGCTGCCCGGATTTCTCATGACGGTGTACCAGGCCGATCTCTCCCATACGCAGCGGCAGATCCCGGTAGGAACGGGGCTCCGAAGCATACACAAGAACTCCGCCCGGACAGTTCATAGGCTTCACACAATAGTCCTGGTCGTCAATCACCGTGGTGTACATATTATTTTTATAATGATCCCAGTGCCCGGAAGTCTCCCACAGGCTTCGGTTTAAGATGATAGGAGTAGAAATCTCCACATACCCCGCCTTTTTATGAATCTCCCTCCAATAATCCAGCAGAGTATTCTTAAGCACCATGCCCTTTGGCAGGAAAAACGGGAATCCGGGGCCTGCGTCATGCATCATAAACAGTCCCAGTTCCTTCCCCAGCTTCCGGTGGTCTCTCTTCTTTGCCTCCTCGATCATGGTAAGGTAAGCTTCCAGATCCTCCTTCTTGGCAAATGCCGTGGCATAGATACGGGTCAGCATCTTATTGTGCTCATCCCCTCTCCAGTATGCGCCTGCAAGGCTGGTCAGTTTATACGCTTTTCCCACATCCTTGGTGTTCATCAGATGCGGGCCTGCGCACAGATCCGTAAACTCTCCCTGCTTATAGAAGCTGATTTCCTCACCCTCCGGCAGATCCTCGATCAGTTCCACCTTGTAAGGCTCTTCCTTCTCTCTCATGAAAGCCAGCGCCTCTTCCCTGGGAAGGGTAAACCTCTCTAAGGGCAATGCTTCTTTGATGATCTTCTTCATCTCCGTCTCGATCTTCTCCATATCCTCCGCAGTAATTGGGGAAGCAAAATCAATGTCATAGTAAAATCCGTCTGCAATGGACGGTCCGATGGCCAGCTTTGCGTCCGGATACAGACGCTTCACGGCCTGGGCCATCACATGGCTGGCCGTATGGCGGAGAGCCGCCAGTCCTTTCTCATCCTTGGCCGTCAAAATGTTTAAACTGCAGTCCTTGTCAACCACGGTTCTTAAGTCAACGCTTTCCCCGTCAATCTCTCCTGCACAGGCCATTCTGGCCAGCCCGGCGCTGATGTCCGCCGCAATGTCAATCACGGACATAGGCTGGGAATACTCTTTACAACTTCCGTCTTTTAATGTTACCTTCATGCTTATTCTCCTTTTATTGATTGGTTGTCTTGTTTCGCAGATGGCAGCAGGAATAGAAAAAAAGCCCCCTCTTACAGCTTCCTGCAAGAAGGGACGATTCTATCGTGGTTCCACCCTGTTTTGAATGAACAGCTGAATATCTGTTCAAACCTCTTTTTGACGATAACGGAATCACCGGACCCGATTAAGGGCCGCTCCGGGGTGGTCTTCCCATATGATTCCTGTAAGATGCTTCCACCTGCCCATCTCTCTCTGGCCATTCCTCATATGCTACTGTTCCCATCAGCGCGTTTTTTATCTTCTTTGATTATAGCATTGGTTTTGATTTTGTCAAGACAGCAGTTTGGTTCTATTCTGCAATCATACTTATTTATAGTTTCTTTTTCTCAACACTTTTCAAAAAAATTTTCTTTAACTCTTGCGGCTTATAGAAAAAATGTTCTTCCGATTTACTCAATCTTTTTTCATCTCGTTTAATCCTCAACAATTCCATAGAACAAATAAAATCTGCCGCCTATAAAAGCCGATATTTCTGGGGTTCGGCTTTT
>CAYWRB010000628.1:0-2063 GCA_964460025.1 uncultured Hungatella sp. | reverse complement strand
CCATAGCCGGATTTTTGGATGAGGCGCTTGAAACATTTCCATACATAGATGAAAACGGAGAAACCACTTTTATCCGGACATATGAGCGCCAATGGAAGAGTGAAGACATGGAGCTTCATTATCAGTTCCACATCCGGCACCGTGTAGTGCTTCCCAAAAACATAATTTTGATGGAAGAAATGGAGGAGAATCATGCCTATGTCAACTAAGTCTGCTGCAGAAAAGCAGCAGGGGAAGAAAATTCCGGAGAAAAAATATCCGACGAAGAAGCTGTTGAAAATTAAACATTTGGCCGGATATCAGCCGGATTTTGCAAAGGAAATTTTAAAAGAACCGGTTTATTCAATTACAGAAGCGAAAGCAATTTTAGAAAGTGTATTGAAAGGGGGACAATAGTATGGCAGGAGGCACATGGACCAGTCAGAATAAGGTACAGCCAGGTGTGTATATCAACACGAAATCCCAAGGGAATCTGCCTGTCAGCATTGGTGAGAAAGGTATCGTGGCTATTGCGGAGCCGCTTTCCTGGGGACCTCCAGGAGTCATTCAGGAAATCATTCCCGGAGAGGATTTAAGAAAGTATATCGGATACGATATAACAAGTCCAAAGGCAGTATTTCTTCGTGAGATGATGAAAGGGAGTGATACTACTCCGGGACCAATTAAGATTTTGCTTTACCGGCCGGTCGGCACCGGAGGGGCGAAGGCAGCGGCAACAATCGGAGGATTAACCGTTACGGCTTTATATAACGGGATAAGAGGCAATGATATCACGATTATAGTATCAGAGGATCCGGATACGGAAGGAGTTTATGATGTGTCTACAGTGATTGATGGAACCGTAGCTGATGAGCAGTCCGTGGCGAAAATATCTGATTTGGCGGCTAACAGCTGGGTGGCATTTTCAGGAACCGGAACATTTCAGGAGACAGTAGGAGAGCCGCTGGCCGGAGGAATTGATCCAACGGTTGCACCTACGGATTATGCCAATTTCCTGCAGGCGCTTGAACCATACCAGTTTGATATTTTGGTGTATGATGGAACCGACAGCTCGGTTATCCAGGCGATAGCATTATTTGTAAAACGTATATCCGAGAATGTCGGACAGAAATGCCAGGTGGTTATGGCCGGTGCAAAAGAATGTAACAGTGAATGGGTAATCTCTGTAGACAATGGAGTGAAACTGTCAGATGGGACAACTCTGACAGCACAGCAGTGTACCTGGTGGATGGGAGGGGCGCAGGCCGGAGCACTGTATAATGATTCCCTGACCTATGCACGTTACCCCAATGCCGTAGAGGTAACTCCTAAACTGACGGACACACAGATTACACAGGCATTACAAGATGGAGAAATTGTCTTCATTGATAACTTCGGTACGGTTAAGGTGTGTACGGATATTAACACTCTTACTTCATTTACTGTGGACAAAGGTATGGAATATTCCAAAAACCGTGTTATGCGTGTACTGAATCAGTTCTGTAATGATGTATACCGACAGTTTAGCCTGTATTATATCGGAAAAGTAGACAATAACGATGCAGGGCGGAATCTTTTAAAGGGCTGGATTGTCGGCTACTTAAATGAGATGCAGGCCAACAACGGCATTCAGAATTTTGTTCCAGATGACGTAACCGTGGATCCGGGAAACAGTGTGGACTCCGTACTTGTTAATGTGGCACTGCAGCCGGTAGATGCGATTGAGAAAATTTATATGACTGTAACGGTATCTGTAAACAGTGATACGGAGTAAGGAGGAGAAGGCATGAGTTATTTATTGGCTAATGACGGAATTAACGGAAAAGCCGGAAGTGCATTTATGGTGAAAAACGGACAAAATATAGAGCTTTTTGGCCTCAAAAAATATGAGACTAATGCGGAAGTCCAGACATCCGAGTTTCCTGTGGTCGGCTCTCTGATTGATCAGACAAAAGTAAAGGGCATCAAATATTCCGGAACGCTGACGATATATTATGGCACGCCGGAATTTATCAATATTCTTTCCGAGTACAAACGGAACGGAAGATTTCCGGAGATTAACTTCCAGGTTATTAACCAGGATA
>CAYWRB010000627.1:0-2068 GCA_964460025.1 uncultured Hungatella sp. | reverse complement strand
GGCTTTCAGGACTACTTCTTCGCAGAGTTCTATTACTTTGAGGATACAGAACCGACAAAGGAAATGGGACGTACATTATGGGACAGGAAGATTGATTCCTTCCGAAACCTGGATGCACTGAAGATGCTGTATGAGATTGCTCCGGAGAAGGTGGAGGTCTGCATCATACAGCCGTACCTGGAAAACATCTTTAAGGGTAAAGAGGATGCAGAGGCATTCCTGCGATTCTTATCAAACGGATTCGGAGATGTGAAGTATACGTTGCTTAACAAGCCGTTGATTGATGACTACATGAAAAAGCCGCTGAAGGCTGAGAAGTTTGATTTCGTTCCGGAAGCAAATTATACGAAGAATGTCATCTACGGACTTATTTGCGATATTCTGGATATACCGAATACCTTTGTTATGGGTTCCTTCGAGCAGAATATTGAACAAGATAGTGCAACACACTTTGTTGCAGGATTTTATGATAAAGTCAGAGATTTTGATGCACCAGAAGACGACCAGTATACATGGCTGCGGGGAATGAAACATGATGTAAGACATATGGGAGATCGGCAGTATTTCCAAGACCAGGAATTTATACCATTCCCTGTAACGGATAATACCGGTCAGGTGGTATGCTTTGGTTATGATTACGTCGTTGATCCGATTTTACTTGCAGATAATCCTGAGAAGAGAAAGCTGTTCATTGAATTATGCAGTGAAGCCAAGCTTGATAAGCTATATGACAGGCTGAAAGCATATTACACGAAGTTAATAGAGTTGCAGGAAATCAATAAATATAGATAAACGGAGGTACGGAATGAGTGAAGTCGAACGTTGGGTAAGCCTTGAAGATATCGCAGGACATTTGGATGTCAGCAAAGATACCATCAGAGCTTGGATTAAAAAAGGTACAATCCCGTACCACAAAGTAGGAAGACAGTATAAATTCCGGGTGTCCGAAGTGGATACCTGGGTTGAGAGCGGCGAAAGCGCTGACGCAGATAAATGAACCGAGGAGGATTAAACGATGGCAATCGATAACAAAAAAGAACAGGAACGGGATGAACTGCATCGCGCAATATGGGCTATCGCTGATGAACTGCGTGGAGCTGTAGATGGGTGGGATTTCAAAAACTATGTGCTGGGCACCATGTTTTACCGCTATATTTCCGAGAATCTGACCGCATACATCAACATCGGTGAAGAGGCAGCAGGCAATACAGATTTCGATTATGCAAAAATGCCAGATAAGGAAGCTGAAGAGGCGCGAGAAGGACTGGTTGAGGAAAAAGGGTTCTTTATCCTTCCAAGTGAACTTTTCTGCAATGTAAGAGCAAAGGCTGACAGGGGTGAAATCTGGAAATATCCAAATGGTGCGGATATGCTTTTAAATGAAAAGCTGGAAGAGGTTTTCCGTCATATTGAGGAATCCGCTAAAGGAAGCATTTCTGAGAGCAGTTTTGCCGGTTTGTTCGATGATTTTGATGTGAACAGCAACAAGCTGGGTAGCACTGTTAATAAGCGTAATGATCGCCTGACAAAACTGTTGAATGGCATAGCAGCTATGAATCTCGGATCTGTTAAAGATCATGAGATTGATGCTTTTGGTGACGCTTATGAGTATCTGATGACCATGTACGCATCCAATGCGGGAAAGTCTGGTGGAGAGTTCTTTACACCAGCGGATGTATCGGTGTTGCTTACTCGTCTTGGAACTGTTGGGAAAAAGAAAATCAATAAAGTTTATGATCCAGCCTGCGGTTCCGGTTCTTTGCTATTGAAGGTTGAAAAGATTCTTGGTAAGGATGCTGTTCAAACAGGATTCTTTGGACAGGAAATCAATATTACTACTTACAACCTTTGCCGTATCAATATGTTCCTGCATGATATCGGTTTCGACAAGTTTGATATTGAGTGTGAAGACACGCTTATCAATCCACAACACTGGGATGATGAGCCGTTTGAACTGATCGTTTCAAATCCTCCATATTCCATCAAGTGGGCGGGGGATGAGAATCCACTATTAATTAATGATCCCCGTTTTTCAACGGCAGGCGTGCTTGCACCAAAAAGTAAGGCG
>CAYWRB010000626.1:0-2070 GCA_964460025.1 uncultured Hungatella sp. | reverse complement strand
CCATGGGCGGCTTCTTCCATAGAACCGGAATATACCAGCCCTACTACGCAGTATTCCGCCATGCTCTTCTCCGCTTTCTCCCCTGCCAAAAGAACCCGCTTATGGAATGCCTCCGGCTTCAGGATGTCCGTATTCTTTACATAACGCTCCTCCCTGGACAGTTCTTCATACTGCAGCGCCTTTTCCATGGCATCCCGCAGCAGCAGGGACATGGTTTTCAGCAAATTCACGTGATACAAACTCTCGCATTCATAGGGCAGCGTCTTAATGAGAACCACTGCCTCGGGAACATCCTTACAGACAATGGGCAGCACTACCGCAGGTTCCCCGCTCCCGAATTCTCCTTGATAAAACTCCCCCTTCACAACCGCATCGTAAATCCGCGGAAAGCCGGAAAGGTTCCATGTCTTTCCTCCCATTGTAGAGCTGTCATTCAATGCACCTACCAGACGGAGCCAGGGACTTCCCGCCTGCCCCTGGTAGACAGATACCGTATCCGTGTGCATCAGCTCGGAAACCACCTGCATGGTTTCCATGAGAATACGGTCCGGCTCCTGAACCATCAGACGGCTGACCATGCCGTACAGCTTTGGAAAACCGGATTTGGATGTCAGGATTCGCTCCTCATATTCATTTTTAATGAGCACATTTTCTTCATTGATGGCTTTTAAGTCCTCATACTCCTCCTTTAACATCTCCAAATCCAGGCGGACACTCCAGGCATCCTGCCTGAGCACGCCGGCAGTGTAGCTGACTATAAGGCCCAGGGATATGTATTGGAGAAATGCCAGCATACTGTCCGCATAAGAATAGAACATGGCCATCTGCTGCATACTCTGATTCCTGCCATACAGATAGGCGGCGCTGGCCAAAAGCGCTGCCAGGGAACTCTGATAGATATTGTATGATACGGAAACCAAAATAATATAAATCATCAGCCAATCCACCTGGGAAAACAGGCTGTGGGAACCAAAAGCGGAACTCAAGGCAAAAAACACAAGAAAAAGCACAAGGTTCTCCATCAGCTGACGGACACCTTTTGGAACAATCCGCTTATTTCTGTTCCGGCCCTCTGCCGGAAGCCGTTCATATGTGATCGCACCCCCCCGTATCTGTTCTTCCAGGTTCCGAAAATCCTGCCATCCCAGCTCTTCCCTGATCCGTCCACTGTCTGCCAGGGTGACACAGCCGGGTTCTTCCCGCCGGATGGCCTGCTCCTGAAGCTTCTCCTGCCTGCAGATCAACTGGTACAGAAGCTCCGAGGAAACTTCAGCGCTTCCGCAGACATTGTAAACCTCCTGTTTCCCACCATCCATCACCCGCTTGATGGCATCCACAAAGTCGGAGACATGGAGAGGCTGGAACACTCCGGCTGGCATACGGCCCTTTGCCTGTACGGCGGCAGAAAAACTCCGGCTCAGGAAATCTCCTCCGCCTTCTTTTGGCCGGTCGGTATAAAGCTGTGATGCCCGAAGGATCACAGCGTCCATACCGTGCTGTTTTCGATAAATATTCATAAGCTGTTCTTCACGGATAAACCGGATTCCCCGTTCGCTGACAGCAGCACATTCCGCGGACTCATCAGCCTTTCCTCCGGTATTTCCGTACACTTCAACGGACGACAGCAGAATGAACTTCACATGAGGAAAGGAAGCAGCCGTCCGCAGTGACCGAGCCAGCAAGGTCATCTCTTTGTCCGACTCTTCCTCACTGGCGCCGCTTATATAGTAGTTACCAGCAAATATCACCATATCCGGCGCAATGGAGCGCAGAAGCTTCCCGAAGCTTTCGCCTTTGCGGGGGCTGCGATAGAAACGATGCAGGGAGACTCCCTTATGTTTTCGCGGAAGCTCCTTGTCCGACAGCAGGTATACATCATTGCCCTCCTGCCCCATCCGCTCTGCCAATGTTTCCGCCAGACCGTCGCCGGTTCCAATATAGACAATCTTCATACGTTTCTTTCCTCCATATTACCCTTTTCCCGCTGATTTGTCCGCAGCATATCGATAAAGGTTTGAACCGCCAAAGTCTCCTCATAGGAAAGCTCATCCAAATCGCACAGAAAGGAAC
>CAYWRB010000625.1:1413-2075 GCA_964460025.1 uncultured Hungatella sp. | reverse complement strand
GCAGGACCATATTGGTGGGAAGGAAATTAAGCGGACTGAGAGATGAAAATACTCTGATCTATCAGACACGGGAGGATTTTGTCCGGAATCATCAGGAGGTACTGGATGCTTTGTCCGAAGGTCTCAGGAATAAAGAATTTTCGGCTGTGCGCCTGATTTATAACCACTATCATAATGCTTCGGAGGTAGAATTTGTTAATAAGGTGATATTTCCCATGCCCAAGGGACTTCTGGGAAATGAGGAGTATACGGAAGACTTTGTATGTGAAGGCGACCTGCAGAAGCTTCTTTTGGACCTGACGGAACTTTACCTGCAGTATGAGGTGGAGATTGCCTCTCAGATGAGTCTGGCGGCGGAGAATATTACCAGACAGAATATTACAACGGAGTCGCTAAAGAAGATTGATGAACGAGAAGAGGAGGCTCTGCAGGCAGAACGGAGAGAGCAAAAGGACAAGGAGTTCGCTAAGGTTCTGGATAACTATACGAAACTGAGGCATTATTAGGAGGCACAGAGTTATGGAAGAATTGGTGGGAAAGGTAATCGCCGTATCGGAGCTGAATGTAAGGATACTGGTGGAGGACGGGAAAGTTCATTTTCAGAATATCCTGTATGCGGATGTACGGGGAAAACGAGTCTGCTTTGAGGTGGCGGAGGAGGA
>CAYWRB010000625.1:0-1403 GCA_964460025.1 uncultured Hungatella sp. | reverse complement strand
ATACCGCTTCAGAGTGTGGTGGGATTAAAAAAGGGAACATCGGTCTACCGGCTGGAGGACAGTCTTTCCATGCAGTACAATGAAGAACTGCTTGGCAAGGTATTTGATGCCTACGGAGAACTGATGGACGAGAATACGATTGAGAATCCGGTCCGCAGAAGCATCTATGAGCGCATGGTGTCCATGGAGGAAATCAATGTCAACGGAGGAAATTTGTGGACCGGAATCAAGGTGCTTGATTTCTTTGCTCCCATGCAGAAGGGATTCAAAATGGGGCTTTTGGGAGGCGCAGGCGTGGGAAAGACCGTGCTGATCAAAGAACTGATCAACAATGTATACCGAGCGCTGCAGTCCAATTCCGTGTTTGTAGGAGTAGGAGAGCGTTCCCGTGAAGGCCGGGAACTGTATGACGAGATGCTGGAGGCCGGTCTTTTAGACAAAATTGGTATTGTATTCGGACAGATGGGGGAGAATTCCGCCGCCCGTTCCAAAGCAATCTTCAGCGGTTTGACGGCTGCAGAGTTTCTTCGGGATGAAAGAGGTCAGGATGTGCTGCTTTTTGTAGACAATATTTACCGGTATGTCCAGGCTATCTCAGAAATCAATGCGGAGCTGTCTCGTGTGCCCATCGAGAACGGATATCCGGCCAACATCGGTTCGGCGGTCAGCCAGGTAGAGGAACGCATCAATTCTACGGCGGACGGCTCCATCACCTCTTTCCAGGCAAGTTATATTCCTTCGGATGATTTGACCGACGCGGCGGTGCAGACGATTCAGTCTCACCTGGACGGCCAGATTGTGCTGGACAGAAAGGTGGCGGAGAAAGGACTTTATCCGGCTGTGGACGTATTCAATACCACCAGCAAACTGATTGATATCGAGAAGGTAGGAGAGAAACACTACCGTCTGGTGGAATCCACTTTGAAATATTATTCCCGTTATCGGGATCTGGAGGAGATCATAGCGGTTCTGGGAATCGAGGAACTGTCAGAGGAGGATACAAAGGTATTCTACCGGACCAGGAAGCTGAGAAATTACTTTACTCAGCCCATGTTTGTTGCAGAGCAGTTTACGGGGATTCCGGGACAATTTGTAAAGATTGAGGATATCCTGAGGGATGTGGAAAATATCTTAAACGGAGTTTATGATGATGTGGATGAATCCAGATTTTCCTATATAGGAAGGATAGAATTTTAGCAGAGGAAACAGGGAGGGCATGTGATGGCAAAAGAACAGAGGGAATACCGGCGCAAAGAGATGAGAGCCTGTATTTATAGTATACGGGACGGATTGACGGAGATTGAACGTGTGGATTTCATACGTCTTAAGAGCAAACGGTACAGTCTTCTTGTTATGCAGGATTATATGCCCATGCTGGGGGAACTGGAGGGCAGCTTGTCTAT
>CAYWRB010000624.1:0-2075 GCA_964460025.1 uncultured Hungatella sp. | reverse complement strand
GTAGCGCGAGCGTGCCCAGGAGAAAGCAATATAACTCCCTCTCAGAGCGGCCCCTTCACGACTCCATTAAATAAGAAACTCCTAACTTAATCACATTGCATTACAGTCTGACTCTTTCTTTTTCCCGGTCTCAACCCTCCTCTCCGGCAAACTCTTTCACCACCAAGACTCCCACCGGTCCCAAAAGGACTCCTAAAAGCCCAAACAGCTTAAGCCCCACATACATGGAAACCAGCGTCTCCAGAGGGGACAACCCTACCTTGTCCCCCATCAGTTTCGCCTCCAGAATCTGTCTCACAAAATAGCAGATCACATAAAGTCCGAAAATCACCAGCCCCTTTACCCATCTCCTTCTTATGCACATCACCGCCGCCCACGGAATCAGTACGGTGCCTGTGCCAAAGATGGGAAGGGCGTCCAAAAGCCCGATGCCGATTCCTGCCAGGATACTGTAAGGATTTCCCAAAATCGAAAATCCGATGGTACAGATCTCCATGGTAAGGATCATAATCAGTCCCTGGGTGCGCACATAGGCATTGCCTACCCTGCGAAGAAGCCTGCCAATCCTTTTAAACTCCTGGCTGAAGGCGGATGCCTCAATTCTTTCCTTCCACGTGTCCAGTTCCTGGATAAAGAGCATAACGCCGATGGCAAATAAAACCATGATAATACAGCCATTGATACAATATTTTGTAATCAGCAGAGAATTTTCCATCAGGTAAGGCATGACCCCATGTTTGATGGTGTTCATAAAATTTATAATCATTTCCTGCATAAGGCGGACCATGGAGTTTTCCTTCAGCCCAAAAGAGCCTTCCATCTCATGGCAGACTCCGGTCAGGAATACATCCAATTTCTCCACCCAATAGGGAAAACGCTCTGACAGCAGATACATTTCCCGGTACAGCTTCCGGCTTCCCATATAGAGGCCCAGTCCCAGGAGCACAAACACAATCCCCAGCTCCACGATCCCTATGGTGCCGGCTCCGATTCCTATCTTTTTTCCCTTCCATCTCACCTGCAGCCGATCTGATATCCAGCAGGCGGATGGCTTTAAAAGCACAGCCGCCAGACAGGCAAATAAAAAAGGCATAACCAACGGCAGCATATACCGGAACACTCCGTATACCGCCGCGGCTACACCTGTAATCTTAACTATTTTCCTGAATTTTTCTTTTCCCTGCACTGGCTCACCTTCTGTCTGATTTTTGCGCATCCCCCAAGGGTTCGTACCAGTAGCAGTATTCTCATATTTTCCCCGGAATATTCTGTTATCTCTCGACCTTTATCTTTCGGCCTTTATCCACACAAATCCGTAAGCCGGGACGGAAATTCTCTCTCCCTGTTTCACCTTCCTGCCTGTCAGAAGATCCTCTCCATCGTCTTCACAGAGTATCTGCTTCTCCTGCCAGTTAAAGTTAAAGATTCCCTGGATCTTTTCGGTCTGACCTTTGCGGACAATGCCAAGAAGCCCGTTGTCTCCCAAATCCCTGGTCTCTGCCTGTGCCTGTCCGCCGAAGGCTTCATGCTGGCTCCGCAGCTTCTCCAATGTCCGGAGCCCGTCAAACATCTGCTGCTGAACCGTTCCGGCTTTCTCAATGTTTTCCACCAATTCCCAATGGAAGGCTCCCCGATGAATATAGCGGGAATCTTCGGACTTTTCCGGATCCTCCTTGTAGGTGTAGTCATTGACCTGGCCAATCTCGTCTCCGCTGTAGATCACCGGAATTCCGGACTGGAACAGCATGAATGCGTGAAGCATCAGATCCAGACGGAGGGCCTGCTCCATCCCCTTCTCATCTTTGCAGAAGCCTGCCTTCTCCACACCGCACATAGAAGCCGCCGTACCGCAGAATCTGGCATCCTTCGTCACAGGGTCATTGTTGTACAGTTCTCCTCTGCTGAAGCTTTCCTCAAGGGTTCCTGTAAAAAAGTCGTTCAAGTACTTCTTGTGAGGAACCTGCATCATGCCCCAGCCTTCCAGAGTATCATAATCCAGTCCCCAGCCGATATCGTCATGACACCTTAAATAGTTTAAAAAGGTATAGGTCTTAGGCAGCCCGTACACAATATCC
>CAYWRB010000623.1:0-2078 GCA_964460025.1 uncultured Hungatella sp. | reverse complement strand
GATGACCCACAAGTGATTGCATTGATCACCATTGACGAACCGGCAGGTATCTATTATGGAGGAACCATAGCGGCGCCGGTTGTGGGAGATCTTTTTCAGAACATTCTTCCATATCTGGGAATTGAAGCAGAAGCCGATTCTTCTGAAAAAGATGCATAAGTATTTTGTGGGAAAAGTAAAATATATACATAAGAATTTGAGGTGCAACATGATTAATGAAACCATATTGGCAATAATTATTTCCTTTGCAATAAGCGCTGTCCTGTGCCCTGTGGTGATCCCTTTTCTTCATAAACTGAAGTTTGGGCAGCAGGTGCGGCAGGACGGGCCGCAGGCTCATCTGAAAAAAGCAGGGACGCCTACCATGGGCGGACTGATCATATTGAGCAGCATCATTATCACCACCCTGTTCTATATCCGGGATTATCCGAAGATCATTCCGGTGCTGTTTGTGACCGTAGGATTTGGAATTATCGGTTTTTTGGACGATTACATCAAAATCGTGATGAAACGGTCAGAGGGCCTGAATCCGAAGCAGAAATTGGCCGGTCAGATTCTGATAACAGGAATCTTCACCTACTATCTGGTAAATACCAGAGATGTGGAAACCAGCCTTTTGATCCCCTTTACAGGAGGGTTTGAAAACGGGCTTCGGCTGGATCTGGGATATCTTTACATTCCTTTTGTGTTTGTGGCGATTCTGGGAACCGATAATGGGGTTAACTTTACGGACGGACTGGACGGACTGTGTACCAGTGTGACGATTCTTGTGGCAACCTTTCTGACGATCATAGCCATAGGGGAGGACAGCGGTATCAGTCCCATGACCGGAGCCGTGGTGGGAAGTCTTCTGGGCTTTCTCTTGTTTAACGTGTATCCGGCCAAGGTATTTATGGGAGATACGGGTTCCCTGGCATTGGGGGGCTTCGTGGCAGCCAGCACATTTATGATGCAGATCCCGCTGTTTATTCCCATCATAGGCATGATTTACCTGGTGGAGGTTTTGTCCGTTATGCTGCAGGTAACCTATTTTAAAAAGACCGGCGGAAAAAGGATATTTAAGATGGCGCCTATCCATCATCATTTTGAACTGTGCGGCTGGTCCGAGACACGGGTGGTGGCGGTATTTTCCATCATTACGGCCATCCTTTGTCTGGTTGCCTACTTAGGGTTGTGATGAGAAGCTTAAGAAGCGTTACGAATTGGAGGATATGATATGAGCCAGAGGGTATTGGTTGCAGGAGCAGGCTTAAGCGGGATTTCCGCGGCAAGGCTTTTGCTGGACATGGGTGGGGAAGTAGTCCTTTATGACAGCAATCCGGGATTGGATCCGGAGGCATTAAAGCAGCAGCTGGAAGAAAGAGGAAAGGTTTCCATAGTGTTGGGGGATTTAAAAAGGACAGACCTTGTAGGGGTTCAGATGTGTGTCATCAGCCCCGGAATCTCCCTGGAATCGCCTTTTGTGGCGGTGTTGGATGAAGCAAAAATTCCTATCTGGAGCGAGATTCAGCTGGCATATCAATGCTCCAAAGGAAAGCTGGCCGCCATCACGGGCACCAACGGAAAGACAACCACCACGGCGCTGACAGGCCAGATTATGGAAGCGTATTATGAAGATGTCCATGTGGTAGGGAATATCGGAATCCCTTATACGCAGATTGCCCTTTCCACGGAGGATGACAGTGTTACGGTGGCGGAGGTCTCAAGCTTTCAGCTGGAAACCATCATGAATTTCAGGCCGGATGTCAGCGCGATTCTCAATATTACGCCGGACCATCTAAACCGTCATCACACCATGGAATGCTACATTGCGGTGAAGGAAAGCATTGCCATGAACCAGACGGAGAAGGATGTATGTGTGTTAAACTATGACGACCCGGTGCTGAAGAGTTTCGGTGAAAGTGACCAGTGCAAACCGAGAGTCGTGTTTTTCAGCAGCCGCCAGAAGCTGGAACAGGGATATTACCTTGACGGGGATGTTATTTTTTTAAAAGACCAGGGGAAACTGATTCCCATCATCGATGTGACAGAACTGAATCTCCTGGGGAGGCATAATTATGAGAATGTCATGGCGGCGG
>CAYWRB010000622.1:0-2088 GCA_964460025.1 uncultured Hungatella sp. | reverse complement strand
AAGAGATCAGGAAACAGTCCACAGTGCCGATTATCATGCTGACAGCCAGAGGAGAGGAGAGAGATGAGCTGCTGGGATTTGAGCTGGGAGTAGATGAATACATTTCTAAACCATTCAGCCCCAAGATTTTGACGGCGCGGGTAGAAGCTATTTTAAGGAGAAGCAATGCCACAACCGGTGATGTCATAACGACGGGAGGGATTTCCATCGATAAAGGTGCCCACCAGGTAACGATTGACGGAGTGCCGGTGGAACTTAGCTATAAAGAATTTGAGCTGCTTACCTATTTTGTGGAAAATCAGGGGTTAGCTCTTTCCAGAGAGAAGATTCTTAACAATGTTTGGAATTATGACTATTTTGGAGATGCCAGAACCATTGACACCCATGTTAAAAAACTGCGCAGTAAAATGGGAGAAAAAGGGGATTATATTAAGACCATATGGGGGATGGGATACAAATTTGAGGTGAGTGTATGAGACAATCCATTCGGGTTCGCTTTACCTTGATCTTTATCGGTCTTATGGCGGTTATTTTTTTAGGGATCTGGAGCATCAACAATTTAATGCTGGAAGGATTCTATATTGACCAGAAGGTGTCCGCCCTTCAGATGGCTTATGACCAGATGGATTCCCTGGTGTTAGAAAGCATAGAAGAGGGAAAGACCATTGGAGACGAGTTTACAGGAAGCAATTCTCTGGACAGCGGGGAGCAGACGGCGGCGGTAGAACTTTTGAAAAGGCTGAATGACAAATACAATATCATGACAGTGATTGTGGACGGGATTAACGATAAAGTGATCGTTTCTTCTGCCAGAGATGCCAACTTCATGTTAGACAAAGCAAGACAGTATATTCTTGGAAGAAACAGCCACAGAGCGGAGACCATACGGGAAGAGGACAATTATACAATCCAAAAAACCTTTGATGTCCGTTCCCGAACCGTTTACTTAGAATGCTGGGGGTTCTATTCTGACAATAATACGATTTTTATCATGTCTACGCCTTTGGAAAGCATTCGGGAGAGCGTGAATCTGTCCAACCGCTTTCTTGCTTATGTGGGAGCGATAGCCCTGATTTTCAGCAGTATTATTGTGTATTTTACAACGAAAAGAATTACTTCACCTATCTTAAAACTGGCACATATTTCCGAGAGAATGTCCGGTTTGGATTTTGATGCAAAATATGAAGGAAAGGCTATTGATGAGATTGGAATTTTGGGAAGCAGCATGAATATCCTTTCGGACAAGCTGAAAGAAACCATCGGGGAATTAAAGTCAGCGAACAATGAGCTGCAGAAGGACATTGAAGAAAAAATTCAGATTGATGAGATGCGAAAAGATTTTATTGCCAATGTTTCCCATGAACTTAAGACCCCTATTGCGCTGATTCAGGGGTATGCCGAGGGACTGACGGAGGGAATGGCAGAGGATGAAGAAAATCGAAATTACTACTGTTCGGTGATTATGGATGAGGCCAATAAAATGAATAAAATGGTCCGTCAGCTGTTGACCTTAACGGCGTTGGAATTTGGCAATGATCAGGTGTCCTTGGAGCGGTTCAATGTGACGGAGCTGATTCAGGGCGTTTTGTCGGCTTCAAGTATTATGATTCAGCAGAAAAAAGCCAATATCCTGTTTGAGACGAAACACCCTGTTTATGTGTGGGCTGACGAATTTAAGATTGAGGAGGTAATAACGAATTTTATCAGCAATGCTTTGAATCATCTGGACGGAGAGCGGATAATCAAGATCGATATTCAAGAACTGGGGGAAGAGGTAAAAGTGACGGTGAAAAATACCGGGTCACAGATACCTGAACAGGACTTGTCCAATATCTGGGTGAAATTTTATAAGGTAGATAAGGCAAGGACAAGAGAATACGGAGGAAGTGGTATTGGTCTGTCTATTGTCAAAGCTATTATGGATTCTCACCATAAAGAATATGGGGTGAGGAACGTGGAAGACGGCGTTGAATTTTGGATCACGCTGGATTCATAGACGTATTTGGCTGCCTATAGAAAAAGTTGTAAAAAAGTTGAAAAAGTTGTTGACAATTGGAAAATGATCTGGTATTATAATTCTCGCCCCGT
>CAYWRB010000621.1:0-2088 GCA_964460025.1 uncultured Hungatella sp. | reverse complement strand
CATCCTCATCCAATTCCACCCATGTGACCCCGGCTTCCTTCAAAAGCTCCAGCGTCCGGGTAAAAGAGGGATAGACAGGATAATAGCACCGGTTATCCATACGATCGTAATACTTCCTAGTCTTCTCATATTCATTGGCCTCAAAATGCTCCCTGGTCATGAACTGTATGGTTCCTATGGGAAGTTCCTTTCTTCTGGTATCCAAAGTCAGAGCCTCAAATTCCCTCTGATACACATTGAGAAGACGGGTCATCTGCTCATAGTCCAGATCCACGGTCTGTCGTTTATTGTACTGCTGGAAATTCACCATAGCCGTGTCCGAGGCGGTCTGTGTGAGAATCGGATAAGTTCCCTGTTTGTATTCCACATTGTCGTGGATCGCGCTGCGGATAGCCTTCATCTCATCATCCATCAGAATAGAGTAGGTTCTGTACACCACCCTGCCGTTGTTCATTTTAAACCGAATCACCCAGCGCTCCCATTCCTCATCCTGGGAAAAATCATACCGAAACGGCCCATGTCCGTCTTTCCGCCTCATGCTGTCGCTCAACACACCCTTTTTCGCCGCTTCCACCACAGAATAAATGTCCTTCAGCTCCATATGTTCAAAAACATAATCATCTGTACTCTTATAGGCCCAGTAATAGCTGTCCTCCTCCTGCCCGTTTTCAAGATTCACCACCATCTCCTTCTTTGGAAAACCATAAGTCACCCAATTATCTTGGTATCCTATGACCACGGCCGCCTCCGACACCTTGGACGGGTTGGGAAGCCAGGAATCATATCCATACCAGTCATAGTACCCGGCCAGTGACAGAAGGACGGCAACAGCCATACAGATGCCCAGCTGAATTCTGTGGCCGAACAGCTTCCTGAAATCAAAATGATAGATAATCTCCATGATGCAGTGAATCAAAAGCACTCCCACTACGGTTCCGAAGATCAGCCAGAACACCTTGGCTCTGATGGCATGAAACAGCATGCCAAAAGCCAGAGAGACAGGAATCACCAGAAGTACTCGGATTGGCATCTCCGTCCCAGGAAAGGCCATGGCTTTCCTGGCAGCCTCCGAGGGACGGATTTTATAGAGGGAATAGGCCAGCACGGCCAGGGCAACGGTTACCAGCACCGCTCCCAGAATATCCCTTATCCTCATTTCCCCTGATTCCATCATCTGAAGAGCAAATATATAATTGGAAAAGGGCGAAGAATACTTGACAAACCTGCTCAATTCCATCAGACTCTCTCTCGTCTCATAATAGGTATGAAACCACTCATAGTAGAGCCGGACCAAAGCTGTCACCATAGGGCCATAGCCCCAGAACACCAGGTCACCCAAAAGAGCAACCACCACGTTCCCTGTCATCATCATGGCCAGCACGGCCGTCGTATAAAGCATGCTGTAGTACACCATATTGATCACATAATATTTAACGGGGATCATCTCTATATAATTCATCCCCACATTGGCATGGACGGCCAAAGCTGTGGACAGAAGCTGCATCACCAGATAGATTCCTCCGGGAATCAGGATCCCGTTGACATACACGGACAGAAACAAGGTAACCCTCTTCACCGGAATGCTGTGATAGAAATCCACCTTTTTGCTGTTATGCAGATAGTGAAACCCGGATACTGCCCACAAGACCCCTGCCGCCAGAAGGACGGTCACAGCCATCCAGTTGGCTCCAAGAAGCTCCACCACATTGTTAGCCATCATCCGTCTTACGGAATATGTCCATGTGGCCTCTTCCTCCATAAACTCGCTGCACTTGATCGCCACAGGGATCAAAATCGTAAAGATCAGTCCCAGACAAGTCAAGGCAATGGTCCATGCACGCCTTTTCCAGTCTTCTTTCATCAGCTTAAAGCACAAGCTTTTTGATGTCATACCCAGCCACCTCCGTCTCACTGATAAAAATTTCTTCCAGAGAAAGGGGGATAATCTCCGCAAAAATAGGATGATAGCTTTCTATGGCAGCCTCCACATCCTCCCTGCTTCCGCGAACCGTCAATGTACACAGACTTCCCCGTTCCTCCACCTTTACCTTGTCTAATGCTGTCAGATCCTCCACCTTGGTCTCCGGC
>CAYWRB010000620.1:0-2101 GCA_964460025.1 uncultured Hungatella sp. | reverse complement strand
CTCTGCCTTCCTTCCATGTCGTAGCAGCGCAGAAAAAAGCCATAGTCTCCGCGAATGGCATCCAACAGTGCCGGTATCCTCCACAAATCCGCTGCCCTGGGGCTCACATCAAAAGAAAGCCGCGGGAATTCCTCCCGGATCAGTCTTTTTTCTTCCATCAAACATAAATCTTCCGCAAAAGAATCCTTTTCCTCCATATCATCCGCCATAGACAGCTGGCAGGCCTGTTTCAGGAAGGACTGAGCCGGGAGAACCCGGTATCCTATCAGGTTGGCAAACACCGTACGGGATGTTTCGTCTTTCAGACGATGGTATAACCGATCATAATGTACAATATTTTTCAGCAGATCCTTCAAAACATTTCGGTACTTTCCATGATCTGCAGCCCCTTCGATTACCGGAAAATCTTCCGCTTCCTCCGGCCTTACCTGCATCGTAGCTGCTGCCTGTTCTAGAATCTCCTCATAGCCATAGGTTTTCAGCATTCCGGAAATATTCTCATAGCTTGTCAGGGAATCATAAAAATCTTTTTGTTCCATGTTGTTTTATTCTCACCTTTTCATTTCAGGAACCCATTGACAATCTGCGCCTCCGCCTCGGCTTCCGTAAGCCCCAGGGTCATCAGCTTGATGATCTGTTCCCCGGCGATCTTGCCGATGGCTGCCTCATGAATCAGCGCCGCATCCACATCATTGGCCGTAATCTTGGGGATGGCGCTGATCTTAGCGTTATCCATAATGATGGCATCGCACTCCGAATGGCCGGCGCATTTGGCGTTGCCGTTGATCTCCGCGATAAACAACTGTTGGGAGTCCTCTTTTGCCACGGAACGTGAGATCACGTTGGCACTGGAATCCGCTCCATTGAGATTGACCACGAAGCCGCTTTCCGCATACTGGGTTCCGTGGGTCAAAAGCCGCTCACGAATAATCAGCTTGGCTCCTGCCGCCAGATCGGCTCTGGTGCTTCTTCTGGTGGAATCCACTCCTTTGATCTGCACCATCTCCATCTCCATGTAGCTGTTTTCTTCCATGGTCACTTCGGTACCCGGATTCATAATACGCTTTCCTCTTCCGTCTCCGTCTCCATAGTGCTTCTCCACATACTTCACCTTTGCATTCTTTCCAACAAAGAACCGGTGAAGCCCGTCATGTTTGGAGTCCTGGTCGCCGCCATTGTGAATACCGCATCCGGCCACAATCACCACATCCGCATCATCTCCGATATAAAAATCATTGTACACCATCTCTTTGATGCCGCTCTGGCTCAAAACCACGGGAATATGGACACTTTCCTTCTTGGTTCCCGGTTTGATGTGAATGTCAATACCAGTGCCGTCTTCCTTGGAAACAATCTCAATGTTGGCGGAGTTTACCCTCTGAGCCAGCTGTCCGTTAGCCCTGATATTGAAGGCTCCTGCCGGAACCTCATGAAGGTCCGCCACCTCCTCTAAAAGCCGAAGCTGAATCTTATCAATATTTGCAAAATCTGCCATCTTATCTGTCCCCCTTATAAAACATGGTGCAGGCATCCACTGCCGAATTAGTTCCCAAAAGCCCCGGAAGAATCTGATCCCTGGAGCCCTGGGCTCCGATCTGCCCGTCCTTTATCACCACAATCTCATCCGCAATATTCAGGATTCTCTCCTGATGAGAAATGATAAGAACCGTCCCCTGGGTCGTATCTCTCATCCTTTCAAATACGGAAATCAGGTTCTGGAAGCTCCACAGATCGATCCCCGCCTCCGGCTCGTCGAACACGGACAATTTGGTCCCTCTGGCAAGGACCGTGGCAATCTCGATCCTCTTTAATTCCCCACCGGACAGGCTGGCATTTACCTCCCGGTTGATATAATTCTTCGCGCACAGCCCTACCTCCGACAGATACTGGCAGGCATCTGCCACAGAAAGCTTTTTTTTGGCCGCCAGGCGGATCAGATCCAGCACCTGGACTCCTTTAAAACGCACCGGCTGCTGAAATGCATAACTGATCCCCAGGTTGGCCCGGTCTGTGATCCCTTTCTCCGTAATATCCTCTCCGTCAAAAGTGATCCTGCCCTCCGTAGGCCTCTCGATTCCGGCGATAAACTTGGCAAGTGTGG
>CAYWRB010000619.1:0-2107 GCA_964460025.1 uncultured Hungatella sp. | reverse complement strand
CTCTCCTGCGGCCTTGCGGTATCGCAGCAGCGGCCATTTGCCTTACTCAAACATTGGTTAGCTTATCACAGATTCCCAGGTTTGTCAAATTTCCCATTCGCCAGTGGGGAGACGGGAATCCATATCTCGGTATAATAATTCTCATCCTTTGTCCCATCCGGATACTTATCCGGCGCGTCATACATTTCAACACAGTATCCGGCCGCAAATTCATAATCCTGCAGGGCAGGAAGCCATTCAGAAAATATCTTTGTGTTTACATCCTGCAGGGAATCGGGGAGAGGGCCTCTGCAGGGGAAAACGGCCCATGTAAACGCCGGTATCGTCTTTATGGTCAGCCCCTCCGGGATATCCACAGAGGGATTATAGATATCAGCAATTAAATATTCAAACCGCTCATTGCCCATCTGAGGGTCGATGTTAATGCCAAACATTCCATGGACATAGCTGCCCTTTCCGGAAGTATAATGCTCCTGCCAGAACAGCGGTATCTCCTGCTTGGCATTTTCATAACGAAATTCTTTGGATGCTCCTAAAACCGTAAAAGCCTCTTTTTTAACAATTCTGTAATCCATAATGCAGCCACCTTTCAATGAGATTGTTAGTTTCAGCGGTGCGAAGGTCTTAACCATGGTTTTATCCCTGCGCACGGTCAGAGGTGTATATCCATGAAAACGGGAAAATGCCTTGGTAAAGCTGTCGGGAGAATCGTAACCATACTTCATGGCAAGCTCCATAACCGTTATGTCGCTGGTAATCAGCTCTTGCCCTGCAAGCGCCATTCTCCGGTTTCTTATATATTCCGCGATAGAATATCCGCATAAAAGGCTGAAGCCCTTATGAAAATAAAATGGCGAAACATTTACGCAGCCTGCCACTTCATACATGGTAATATCTTCTGTGATATGGTTTTCAATGTAGTTAATCGCTTCATGAATTGCCTTTGCCCATTCCATGGTAACCTCCTGCTGTAGTAAAAAGTATAGCATGAATGATGGATATTGTCCCGACATTACTTGTTTTCTTTTGTCCGCCGGATAAACGGAATGTTTTGTGTTACATCGGCGTTCCTACCTCAATCAAATTGCCGTCTAAATCATAAAAACGGATGACCCTTTGCCCCCAGCTGTGGGTCATGAGCCGGTTGACATATTGAACTGAGGGATACATTTTTTCTAGCTTTTCAATAAATGCTTCTATGTCCGGTTCTTCAAAATATAGTTCACATGAATTGCTCTTCGGAAGGATATCTTTCCCTAAAAATTCCCGCCAAATCCTTTCATCCTGAAGGACAAGCCCTTCGGTTAGAATCATATTGCCGTCATTGTCAAGTACCATATCAAGCCCGAATAAATCGTGATAAAATTGTTTTGATTTTTCCACATCTTTTACAACAATCAAAATATTCTTTAACTTCATTTTCTAAATCTCCCCGAATCTTCATTTGCTGAGTTGATTATATCATAGGCGCATACCCGGTTCAACTTGATTTTATGAGGCCCTGCTGATCAGGGCTTCCTTTTTTCCGTGAACCATGCTAGAATTGATTTGTAGTTTCGGCAGACGATAATAAAGGCGGTACATGGAACGGATCAGTGGATTTATTTCACGCAATACTGTCCGAAACGGAACAGAGATTTCGGCGAAAGCGAGGAACACAAAAGGTATGAATTACGGTGGAGTTATCTTGGCAGGTGGAAAAAGCCGCCGTATGGGGACCAACAAGGCGGAGCTTAAGCTAAACGGGGTTCGTTTTTTGGATCGGCTGGTTTATGAATTAAGCGGATTTCAGGAATTATGGGTTTCCGTAGATGATAAGAGGAAGCATCCGGAGATCGCATATCCTATGGTCAGTGATATTTATCCGGATTGCGGTTCCATGGGAGGCATCTATTCGGCCTTGAAAATATGTGAGTCGGATGCCCTGGTGGTGGTTTCCTGCGATATGCCCTTTTTTTCAAAGGAAATCGCGGATAAGCTGTGCAGCGATATGGGGCAGGAAACCGATGCCGTAATCACGGTGACCGAGGACGGCAGGAGACACCCCCTATGCGGCGTGTACCGAAAAAGCTGTCTGAGCATTCTGGAACAGTGCATCGGGAAGCAG
>CAYWRB010000618.1:0-2107 GCA_964460025.1 uncultured Hungatella sp. | reverse complement strand
GAAAAGCAATGAGATTGAAAACTAAGGAGCCCATCGCGTTGTTTTCCTCACCCGCCTTGCAGACTGAAAATTCATCCGGGGTCATTTAGTGGTATTACTGCATTGCGGAAATAACGAGTGCTGAATTCACTGGAATTTCCGCAATGCTGCCAGTATAACTCTTTACTTAATCTCCAAAATCCAAATACGCCCCCTTCATTGGACTTACGGCATGCTCACTAAATAGGCGCAAAGCCCCTTTCTGATACTTCGATTTTCTAGGCTTCCAATTTTTCCGCCGCTCTTTCAAAATTTCATCCATCTCCTCTGGAGACTTCCTCTCTCCATTAACCCCAACAATATTTAATTTCCGTCCCATAACATCAATCTCAATCAGATCATTTTCTTCCACCAAAGCAATGGGACCTCCATCCGCAGCCTCCGGGCTGCAGTGACCGATAACCGGACCGGTAGAAGCACCGGAGAACCGACCGTCTGTGATGAGAGCGATGCTGCGCCCTAATTCCTTGTCGCTGCTGATAGCCTCTGAAGTATAGAACATTTCCGGCATTCCGCTGCCCTTAGGGCCCTCGTAGCGAATAAATACCGCGTCGCCTTTTTCTACTTTATGTTTCAAAACAGCATCCAGACATTCCTCCTCGCTGTCGAAAGGACGTGCGCGCAGGACTGCCGTAAACATTTCCTTGGGACAGGCCGTATGCTTGATGACAGCCCCCTCAGGAGCCAGATTTCCGCGGAGAATAGCAATACTTCCGTCGGTTCCAATGGCCTTGTCAAAGGGCCGGATAATATCTTCTTTGGTTATGGAGCAGTAATACCGTTTGTTGAAATTGTCCAGCCATTTCCTGCAGCGGTCATAAAAGCCGTTCTTTTTTAAATCATCCAGATTTTCACCCAAGGTTTTTCCCGTCACGGTCATGACATCCAGATGCAGGCAATGTTTAATCTCCTCCATGATGGCAGGTACGCCGCCGGCATAGTAGAAGCACTCTGCAGGCCACCGTCCTGCGGGACGGACATCTAAAAGATAGCGGGCATTCCGATGAAGACGGTCGAAGGTGTCTCCGGTAATCTCGATGCCCAGCTCATGGGCAATGGCAGGAAGATGAAGGAGACAGTTGGTGCTTCCGGACACAGCCGCATGGACCAGGATAGCGTTTTCAAAGCTGTCCATAGTCACAATATCGCTGGGACGCATGTTTTCCATATGGCTTAACTTCACCGCCTGACGTCCGGCCTGTCTGGCGAAAGTCAGAAGATCCGGGCTGGTGGCAGGCATCAGGGCGCTGCCGGGAAGGGACAGGCCAAGGGCTTCCGCCATAATCTGCATGGTAGAAGCAGTTCCGATAAAAGAACAGGCTCCGCAGCTGGGGCAGGCATTTTGCTTGGCCCAGTTCAATTTGTTCTCATCGATTTCCCCTCTCTGAAACTTAGCGCTGTACATGCCAAGCTGTTCCAGAGTCAGCATATCCGGGCCTGCGTTCATGGTCCCTCCTGTGACTACGATAGACGGAATATTGACCCGCAGAAGGCCCATAAGATTGGCCGGCAGTCCCTTATCGCAGCTTGCCAGATAGACGCCTGCGTCAAAGGGAGTGGCACTGGCCTGGATTTCAATCATGTTGGCGATCATCTCACGGCTGACCAGGCTGAAATTGATGCCGTCCGTGCCCTGGCTTTCTCCGTCGCACATGTCTGTGCAGAAGTATCTGGCTCCATGACCTCCGGCTTCTGCCACGCCTTTTCTGACTTCTTCCACTAAAATGTCCAGATGGCCGCTGCCCGGGTGGCTGTCGCCGAAGGTGCTCTCAATAAAAATCTGGGGCTTGGATAAATCCTCCGGCTTCCAGCCGGTTCCGATACGCAAAGGATCTAACTCCGGCGCAAGTTTGCGCATTTCCTGGCTTTTTAAACAACTCATATAAATTCTCCTTTCTCTTCGATGGTTCTTTTTGACGGATAGTTTTTATTATGCAAAGAACGATATAACTAATGCTACCACAAAACCGGTGACTCCTACAAGTGTTTCCATGATCGTCCACGTTTTTAATGTGGTTTTTTCATCCAATCCCACCAGAGATTTCACCAGCCAGAAGCCGGAATCATT
>CAYWRB010000617.1:0-2107 GCA_964460025.1 uncultured Hungatella sp. | reverse complement strand
GGTGGAGGAAAGAATCCATCAGTGGATGACCGAGGTAGGAAGCAAGCAGATCGGCGTGTTGGTGATGAATCCTCAGAATGGAGAGATTCTGGCCATGGCTACGGACAAAACCTACGATCTTAACGATCCCAGGGATCTGTCCGCTGTCTACACCCAGGCGGAGATCGACCGTATGACGGAGGAAGAGAAGGTAGAGGCCTGGAATCAGATGTGGAGAAATTTCTGCTTAAGCGATACCTATGAGCCAGGGTCTCCTGCCAAGGTTTTTACGGTGGCGGCAGCTCTGGAGGAGGGGATCGTAAATGCCAATACCCATTTTACCTGTGACGGGTTTCAGACCATTGCAGGGAGGGATGTAAAATGTACGGCCTATCTGAAAGGAGGACACGGAGACCTTCAGCTGGATGAGACCCTGATGGTTTCCTGCAATGACGCCATGATGCAGATGGCATCTATGGAAGGAAAAGAGATATTCAAGAAGTACCAGGAGCTGTTTAATTTTGGAAGCAGAACCGGTATTGATCTGGTAGGTGAGGCAGATGCCAGCACTCTGGTATACCAGGTGGGGAATATGGGGCCTATGGATCTGGCCACCAACTCCTTCGGCCAGAATTTTAACTGTACCATGGTTCAGATGGCGGCGGCCTTCTCCTCTGTTATCAACGGCGGTTCTTATTATGAGCCTCATGTGGTGAGGCAGATTATGAACGACGACGGCTCTATCGTCAAGAAAAATGACGGAGTTCTGGTGAGGGAGACCGTATCCTACGCTACCAGCGATATCATCAGGAAAGCGCTGGTGCGCACCGTAAGCGAGGGAACCGGAGGAGCTGCCAAGGTTGCAGGTTATGAGGTGGGAGGAAAGACAGGTACGGCCGAGAAGCAGCCTCGTGGAAACAAAAAATATGTGGTGTCCTTCTGCGGTTTTGCACCGGCGGAGGATCCGCAGGTTTTAGTCTATGTGGCCATTGATGAGCCGGACGTGGAAGATCAGGCCCACAGCTCCTTTGCCAGCAACGTGTTTTCTCAGGTTATGGGAGATATTCTTCCCTACTTAAATATATTTCCTACACAGGATGTTCCTGTTGACCAGGAACTGCAGAGCCAGCTTCCTCAGACCGAAGGACTTACGGACAATACGGGAGAATCGGAGAGTCAGGCGGAAGGACAGGAAGAGACAACTGCGCCGGAGAAACCGGCATATGAGACGGATGAGTATATTCCGATGGAAACTGCGGAGGACGGTTCCGTGATCTATATGGATATCTTAGGCGAAAGCGGTCAGGCTGCGGAGGGAGAAGAAGGCAGCAGACAGGCTTTGGAGAGCAGTGAAGCCGCGCAGAGCAGCCAGGCAGCGGAGGCTGCTCCATAGTACTGCCCCCGCTATAGCAGCATATCGGATACATAAATAATTCCGGCAGTCATATACTGTAATAATAACGGCAATCAGGATGGATATGAATCGGAATCAGACGTATCACAGAGGAAGAATACTTACCCTGTGTCTTTTCTGTTTTGCCGCCATGGTGGTCTTGACCGGAAGGCTGTTTTTTCTCATGCTTTTCCGTTCTCAGCACTACAGCCGGATGGCGGAGGATCTTCATCAGAGAGAGAGGACCATTAAGGCAGCCAGAGGAAGGATTCTGGACCGCAACGGTACGGTGATCGCCACCAACCGCACGGTCTGTACCATATCCGTAATACACAATCAGATTGAAGAACCGGAAAAGGTTATACAGGTTCTCTCCGAAGAACTTGGTATCTCCCGGGAGGAAGTGCAGAAAAAAGTAGAAAAATACAGTTCCAGGGAGATCATAAAAACCAATGTGGACAAAGAACAGGGAGACAGGATACGCAGCCGCAGGCTGGCTGGGGTAAAGGTAGACGAAGATTACAAGCGGTATTATCCCTATGACAGCCTGGCTTCCAAGGTTCTGGGATTTACGGGAGGAGACAACCAGGGCATTATCGGCCTGGAAGTCAAATACGAAGAGTATCAGAAGGGAACAGGCGGAATGATTTAGACGCTCGCGGACGAGGCGGGAGTGGAGATTGACAAAGCATAAGAGGACAGGATAGAACCGGAGTCAGGGTCGGATTTTAACAT
>CAYWRB010000616.1:0-2108 GCA_964460025.1 uncultured Hungatella sp. | reverse complement strand
GTGGCGTAGTCTAATTGCCTGGGTTCGTATTCTTCATTTTCACGCTGCCTTGTATAACCATGGTTCTTCCAGCTGGCTTTTTTTGCATCCGTCCTCCATGGACGGCGTTCCCACTGATATCCGCGGTAAGGATCCCGGGTTCGGTCCATCCATTCTATGAGCTGCTCATGAAGGTACTTTTTGATTTCATAACAGGAATCATCGAAAATCAGATTCTTCATTTCATAAGGATCTGTTTCCTGATCATAAAATTCGTCCACACCCTCCAGCAAATGAATGACAAGCTTATATCGGCCGTCAAAGATCCCCCGCATCATCTGTAAACCTCCGAAACCGTCATGATCGATTTCATAACGTGTAAATTCGGTTATTACAAAATCGTTGATGCGCTCTTTCGGGTTATACACGGCAGGAAGCATACTTTTGCCTTCCAACAGCTTTGGAATTGGAATTCCCATATAATCCAGCACAAGGGGAGTCAGATTGATATGGCTGATGGGCTGGCCGTCCACCACCCCCTTTGGTACTCCCGGGCCTGTAACGAGCATCGGGACTCTGGCGATTTCATTGTACATAGCAGGTCCTTTGGAATTCAGACAATGGCTCTGCATCCCATCCCCATGATCGGAGGTATAGATAACCAGCGCATCAGGCGCCGCTTCGCGTATGCAGTCCAGGACTCTGCCGATTTCACTGTCCACATAGGAGTTGCAGCCCAAATAATAGGGTCTTTTCAGGGTAAGGGCATCTCTGTCCATCTTCAGAGAATCTCCCGCCCATATTTTCTGGTATTCCGGTTTTCCCTCCAGCGTATCCCACACGTTAGGCGATTTGGGGAATTCATAATCCCGGAACGCGGATGCATAAGGCTCCGGACACAGACTGGGGCCGTGAGGTTCGTCAAAAGAAACTGTCAGGAAAAAGTCTTCGTCCTGATACTTCTGCAGGAAATGGATTGCCCTGTCGGCGCAGCGGTGTCCGAATGTAAATTCCGGCTTTATTCCCTGCCTGTTGGTATCCGGCTGTCTGGACAAAACCCGCTCTTGTTCTGTGAGTTCTTCCAGATAGCATTTCATATCATACCAGTAGTCAGGATCCCATCCTTCGGGACATTTTCCCAGGCCGAAATAATCTCCTCCGTCCAAATGGTACTTGCCGATGTATGCCGCATGTATGCCATTGTCGGTAAGGCGCTGTCCTACCGTCTTCACGTTAGCCCCAAGCGGCATGCTGTTGGCTATGCTTCCGTTAGAATGGGGATAGGTTCCGGTAAAAATGGAAGAGCGGGCAGGCCCGCATACCGGCTGACAGGAATAAGCATTGTCATAACGGATGCCCTCAGCCGCCATGGCGTCCAGACAGGGTGTGTTCATGGCTTTGTTGCCATAGCAGCCCAGCATATCCTGCCTTGTGCTGTCTGTCATAAGTAAAATGATCTGTCTCTTTTTCATGTTTATAGCTCCTTCCTTTCGTACGCACAGTGTATCAAAGCCAGGCCATATAAATCCATATCAATTTATGCTATGCCCATGGACAATTCTGCTTTATTGCAGTATGATATATATGCGAGATATTCTCTGTGTTTTTTGTTATTATTGCCCATATATTATTTGGCGTGAGGATTTGCTTATGGTAGATGTATCAGGACATTTGAGAAATGAAAGAAGAGCCATTGGCTATATTGACACGGTCAATTCCATTGTTGTTAATTGTTGCGGATGGCAGATCTTCAGGAGTAAAGATTACATCCAGAACAGGGAGAAGGGCAGGCTGGATTACCAGATCATTTATGTGTATAAAGGTACAGGCCATTATTTTCTTAATGGCCAATGGGTATCCGTTTCCGCCGGGAATATTCTCCTCTTTTGTCCCGGGGAACCTCAGGTCTATTCTTATTATGCCGACGAAATGCCGGAAATTTACTGGATTCATTTCACAGGTACAAAATCTCAGGAGCTTATTGAGGAATATCACATCCAGAACAGTTATATTGGAGAGAACAGCGTTCTGAAAAATCTCTTCCAGGATATCATCATAGAATTGCAGTTAAAAAAAGCCCTCTACGAGGATATTGTTATTAACAGCTTTTATAAGATGTTAATGACGAT